>NZ_JBEZGJ010000005.1:0-105638 GCF_040649965.1 Micromonospora sp. NPDC048843 | reverse complement strand
CCGCCGCGCGCGCGCGCCCCGCCGCCCCCGCCCCCCGGGGCGGGTGCCCGGCGGCGGGGGTGCCCCGCCGGCGACCTGGGGGGGGGGGGGGGGGGGCCCCCCCCCCCCCCCCGCCCGCGCTGTGGGTCATGACCGGCTCGCCGGCCCAGGTGGCTCAGACCGGCTCGCCGGTCGACGGACGTCCGATCGCGTCCCGGGGCGCCGCCGCCTTCGGGTCGTCGGGCAGCCGGGCCGAAGCGGCCTGGTCTCCGAAATCCTGGTCCCCGACGTCCTGATTGCGCTCGGCGTCCTGTTCACGCTGGGTTCGCTCGGTCAGCTGCTGCTGCCGGGAAATCTGCTGCTTGGCCATGGCGATCCTCGCGATCCGTCGGGGCGCGGCTGCGCCGACACGGTCTGCGGTCGCCCGTCGCGTACCCGACGCCCCAGCGGGCAAACGCGGCCCGGCGGCGTCCCCACGGCCCGCGGTGACGCGGTCGCGGCGTGCGTGCCCGGCGGCGGGCGGGGTACCCGGCGGACCACCGGCGAGCACGCGGAGGTGGGGCATGGACGAGCAGCGCAGCGTGACCATTCCGATCGGGGACGCCCACGTCCCCGCCGACCTGACGCTGCCCGCCCAGCCGGTCGGCGTGGTGCTGTTCGCGCACGGCAGCGGCAGTTCCCGGCACAGCCCGCGCAACGTGGCGGTGGCCCGGACGCTGAATGGCCGTGGGCTCGGCACGGTGCTGGCGGACCTGCTCACTCCCGCCGAGGACGAGGTGGACGCCCGAACGGCCGAACTGCGCTTCGACATCGGGCTGCTGGCCAGCCGGCTGGCCGGGATCGTCGACTGGCTGGCGGTGGAGCGTCCTGCCGGCGATGTGCCGATCGGTCTGTTCGGGGCCAGCACTGGTGCTGCCGCTGCCCTTGTCGCGGCGTCGTCCCGCGCCGATCGGGTGGCCGCCGTGGTCAGCCGCGGTGGTCGGCCGGACCTGGCCGGGAACGCGCTGGCCCAGGTGCGTACCCCCACGTTGCTCCTGGTCGGCGGGCTGGACGAAGAGGTGATCACGCTCAACGAGCGGGCGCTGGCCGAGTTGGGGCAGGTCGGCGAGCTACGGGTGATCCCCGGCGCCACCCATCTCTTCGAGGAGCCCGGCACCCTTGAGCAGGTCGCCGATCAGGCTGGCACCTGGTTCACCACGCACCTCGGTCGGTAATGCTCAGTCTGCGGGCAGGAGAGCCGAGGCCGAGCGGCGCTGTTGCACGGTGTCGATGACGCGCCAGAGGACGGCGGTGATCGGGACGCTGACGAAGGCGCCAGCGATGCCCGCGATCAGCGTGCCCGCGGTGACCGCCACCAGGATCACCGCCGGATGCAGTCGGACCTGCCGCTTCATGACCAGCGGCTCCAGCAGGTTGCCCTCGATCTGCTGTACGGCGATCACCGCCGCGAGGGTGAGCAGCGCTGTGGTGGGACCGTTCGCGGCCAGCGCCACCAGCACCGCCACCGCACCGGCCACAGTGGCCCCGATGATCGGCACGAACCCGCCGAGGAACGTGATCAACGCCAGCGGCAGGGCGAGTGGCACCCGCAGCACCACGAGAGCCAGCCCGATGCCCAGCGCGTCGATCGCCGCGATGAACATGGTGCCCCGGCTGTACGCGCCCAACGTCTGCCAGCCGTTGCGGCCGGCCTCGGCCAGCACGGGTTGGTTCGGGCCGGACACCCGGGACAGCACCCAGTGCCACATCGACCGGCCGTCCTTGAGCAGGAAGAAGAGCAGCACCAGAGCCAGCAGTGCGGAGCCGAACACCTCGGTGGCGGTCCGGGCACCGGCCACCGGGTCCGGAGAGCTGCCACTGAGCCCTTCCCGGGCCTGGTCGACCAGCCGGTCCAGCTGTGCCTCGCTGACCGGCAGGGTGGACGTCACGAAGTCGCGGCTGCGTTCGACCCCCTGCGTCAACTCCTGGCTGAGCTGATCGAACTGGCTGGCGGTCAGGTTCCACACCAGGGCGCCGACGCCGACCAGGATGCCGAGCAGCAGCAGTACGGTGCAGAGCGCGGCCAGCGCCGCCGGCAGGCGCAACCGGCGCAGTAGCAGCAGGACCGGGTCGAGCAGCGCGGTGAGGAAGATGGTGGCGGCCAGCGCGATGGCCAGCGGCGCCAACAGGACGGCGATCTGGCCGAGCAGGTAGAGCCCCGCGGCGATCACCACAAGGCAGGCGCTCCACAACACCGCCGTCCGGACCAGCCACGGCAGCGCCGCCCAGGTCTGGCGCGGCCCGGGGCCGCCTGTCGGTGCGGGTTCCTCTGCGGCCATGTCGGTCCTCCTCGATGTCGACGAGGTCGGTACCCGGTCGGCGGTTCCCCGACACCAGTATCGCTGGCCGTCGCCCGGGCGGATCGTACGTCGGTCGGAGTGACGTGGGCGGGTGTTCGCGAATCACGTCCGAAGCGGCGGCGTTTGCGTGGTCCGGCCGAGGGAACGCGAAGGGGACGGACCGGACTGAGGAGGAACGCCGTGGGTGACTTCATGGACAAGGCCAAGGACTTCGCGGACAAGCACGACAAGCAGGTCGACCAGGGTGCGGAGAAGGCCGGCGACATGGCCGACAAGCGCACCGGCGGCAAGTACGGCGATCAGATCGACAAGGGCGTGGACCAGGCCCAGGCGCGCACCGGTGAGGGCGACCAGGTCCGCTGACCCGGCGCGTTCCTCCCGGGCCGCCGAGCCGTCGGCGACCCGGGAGTGCCGGGCCCGGATGATGCGCGGGTCAGCGCTGTTGCTTGTCGCGTAGCTCGTCCATCGAGGTCGGCCGGCCGCTCAACGCGTCGCGCAACCGGTCGACCAGACCGATGCCGGGGGCGAGTAGTTTGTTCGCCGGTGGGTGCTCCGGGCTCCCCGGATGTGGCCGGGTCGGCCCGATCTCCTTGATCGTCGTCACCCGGGCAGCGATCTCGACCAGTTCCTCCCGGGCCGTCGCCGCGCGCAGCCGGGGAAAGAGCTCCTTCTCCTCTTCCGCCACGTGGTGTCGGACGGTGCTGGTCAGGTGGGCGAGCAGCTCGTCGAAGCGGGGGTCGGACGGGTCGGCTGACTCCAACTCCTTCATGGTCCGCTCGGCGTCGGCGTGCTCTGCGATCTCCCGGTCGGCGATCTCGTTGCCGTCGGGCAGCACCTTTCGGGCGATCGGATACACGTACGCCTCCTCGGCCACCGAGTGGCGGACGAGTTCGGCGATCACCACGTCGGCGAGGCGTCGGCGGTGCTCGGGGGTGCCCTGCCGGGTCGCCAACTCGACGAGGACTGCCTCGATCTCACGATGATCGGACACCAGGATGTCGACGACGTCGTGGTCGTCGGTGGTCGGTGGATTGGTCATGTCACGGCCCCTTACCGGTTGCGGATCGGTGGGAGGTGTGTGGCTCTGGTACCCCCACGGGGCTGCACAAACCTACGGTTGACGATGCGTCCGACGAGGTCGGTGGTGCTGGCGGTGGCGGTGGTGCCCGGCCGTCACGATTGCCCTGCCGCCGCCGGGGTAACCGCCGCCATGGCCGACGACCGCCCAACCGCCGACCGCGATCAGTCGCGGTTCGATGAGACCGCCGAGCGGACGGTCCGGCGGGTACGGCACCGTGGTGGGCAGGCCGGCCGGATCCGGGCCCGGCAGTGGGAGGTCACCCTGGTGATCTCCATCCAGGCCGGGCTGGCCGCGGCCATCGCCGCCCTGCTCGCCAAGAATCTGCTCGGCCCCGGATCACACGTGTTCGCTCCCGCCGCCGCCGTCGGTACGATCGCCACCGCCATCGGGCAGCGGGCCCGCCGGACCTTCGAGCTGTTGGGCGGCGTTGCCCTCGGCATCGTCATCGGGGACACGCTGCGATTCCTGCTCGGCTCGGGTCCGTGGCAGACCGGCGTGGTGGTGGCGCTGGCCATCGCCGCCGCACTGCTGGTGGCGGGAAAGGGTGGTCCGCTGGTCGGTCAGGCCGGCGGTACCGCAGTGCTGATCGCCACGCTGGCACCGATGGAGCGTGGCCTGGAGGTGCCCCGGATCTTCGACGCTCTCGTCGGTGGGGCAGTCGGCTTGGTCGTGGTCGCGCTCCTGTTGCCGATCAACCCGATGCGGGTGCTGGACCGCGCCGCGGCACCGATCTTCACGATCCTCTGCGAGCAACTCGCCGAGCTGGCGCGGGCGCTGCGCGAGCGCGACGGCGCCGGGACCTTGGGCGTCCTGGAGCGGCTCCGCGGCACCGACGACGACCTTGGCCGGTTGCACGACGCGCTCAGCGGCGCCGAGGAGGTGGTGACGATCGCCCCGGTGCGCTGGCATCGTCGGCAGCAGTACCACAGCTACGCCCGCAGCGCGGGTCACCTGGAGCGGCTGCTGCTGGACACCCGCGCCATGGCCCGCTGGTCGACCACCGCACTGCAGTACGACGAGCCGATTCCGCCGGAGCTGCCGGATTCGATGGGCCGGTTGGGTCAGGCGGTGGCAGAGATGCGGGTGGAGTGCAAGGTCGGTGACGACCCCCGACGTACCCGCCGGTTGGTCGAGGAGTGCGCAGAACTGGCCGGGCGGGCCTCCGCGAGCGGGGTCAAATCCTTCGGGGAATCCCTTGTCACCGGACTGCGTACCGCGGCCAGCGACCTGCTCCGTGCCGCCGGTAACGAACCCGAGGACGCCAACCGGATCGTGCGCCGCGCGGCCGGAGCCGGCGAGGCGGAGATCCACCCGCCGGTCCGCCGACAACTGCACCGGGCCCGACCGACGCGAGCCGCCCGAGCCCGTCGACGCGCGCACCTCGCCGCCCGGGCCCGTAACGACGGACGGGTCGGCCTCCCCGCACGGGAGAGGCCGGCCCGGTGAACCGTCATGCTCAGGAGGAGTAGCCGCGCTCGGCGATCCAGTTGGCGACCTTCGGCAGGCTCATCCAGTACTCGCCCAACGCCGGGTCGGCCGGGTCGGCGACCCGGATCGTGTCACCACCGTCGCGGTAGCCGACGAGGGTCAGGTAGTGGCCACCCTCGTACGAGTGCGGGTTGCCGTCGGTGTCCACCGTCGTGCCCTTGATGTTGGCCACCACCGGGCGGCCGGCGTCCACCGCCGCCAGCACGTCACGGCGCAGCTGCTCGACCTGGTCGGGGCGGGCCACCGAATCACGGATCTCCGTGGTCCGGTACTTGCCGCCGGTCAGCTCGTTCAGCACCCGAGTGGTGTCCAGGGCCGAGGGGGTACCCGCCTCGGTGGTGCCGAGCAGCCGGGCCACCTCGTCCTGGGACAGCGCCTTGCCCTGAGCGGACAACGCGATCCGGGTCGCGGCCGGGCCGCAGTAGTAGAAGTTCGGCTGGGCCTGGTAGTCGACGCCGAGGATCCGCTCGGCGTGCCTGTCGTTCTGGCTCGACGAGGCCGGGGCGGCCTGAGCCGGGGCGGCCTGCGCGGCCACCGCAGGGCCGAGGGCGCAGCCGCCGGCGACCAGCAGGCCGACGACGGACAGACCGCTCTTCTGGACGATCGGGTTCATTGTCGAGTCTCCGTTCGGGGGTTGGCGCCTCCGGCCAGCGGAGGGCGGCAGCACCGGGAATGGCGCTCGGCGCAACACGTGGGCCGACCATCGGTGGTCTCGGCCCTGGGCGTACCGAGGGCGTAACCACTCTGCTCCACGGAGAATTCCGCCGGCAGCGGGCACCGGGGTAGTGCGGCATCCCTGCCCGACCCGAACCGGTCAGCGGGGACACACGGTCAGCTCAGAGGCTGCCCAACAGCCTTGTCACGGTGATCTCGATGACCACCCGCTCCGGATTCGGACGTGGTGTCCGATACCGCTCGGCGTACCGCCGCTCCGCCTCCGCCACGGCGGCCGGATCCGACCGCAGCACCGCGCGACCCTCGATTGTCAACCAGCGGCGGCCATCCACGTGACACACCGCCACCGCTGCGCCCGCCGCGCCGGCAGCCGCCACCTGACGGGCCTTTCGGGAGGCGCCGGAGGTGATGACCCGGGCCAGGCCGGCCGCCGGGTCGAGAGTCACCCCGACCGGTACGACGTGCGGGGTGCCGTCCGCCCGGAGGGTGGTCAGCGTCGCCAGGTGTCGTTCGGCGCAGAAGGCGACAACCCGCTCATCGTGCACGTCCAACCGATGATCGCCCGTCATGCCCGTCCCCTGTCCGCCGAACCGACCCCGATCATGGCACGCGGCGGCGCACCTGGCCCTGATCAGTCGGGGCGTCCGGCTGACCGGGTAGTTGGCGACCCGCCGCCCGACGTTTGTGCACCAGCCGGGTCAGGTAGATCAGGGCGGCGGCCAGGACACCCATGTCATCCAGGTAGATCGGGTCCGGCAGCACGTCGACCGGGAAGATCGTGTAGATCAGCGCCCCGTAGAAGGCGACCTTGCCGCCCGCGCCGAGCCCGGTCAGCATCCGCCGGGTACGCACCACCCGCACCGCCAGCACCACGGCACCGACCAGTGTGGCGAGCGCCAGGATGCTGGCGATCACCACGAGGACCCACGCCTGTCGGGACATGCCGTCACGCTAGCCCACCCGAGCCCGCGCGGCTCAGAACGCGGGCACCGTCGCACGACCGCGTGCTGTCACCTTGTTCTCCCGGGTCTGCTCGACGTTCTCCCGAGGCTGCGCGCCCACCGGTCGGGCAACCTCGCTCAGCGGCAGCACCGACGCCGACTCGGCGACCCGTCGGCCGGTCGCGGCGTGCGCCTCCTCGCGCAGACTGCGCGCCGCGGCCACCGCCAACTCCGCCGCCCGCCACGCGGTCTGTTCCCGCTCGCGGGCTGCGGCGTGCCGGGCCGCCAGATTGTCCCGGATCGCCCGCTGGAGCACCAGCTCCTGCTCGACCGGGTGCAGTCGCGGGTCCCAGCCGTCGCGGTGCGCGAAGACGTCGCTGAGCTGCTCCACCGACAGCTCCCGCCGCCAGTACGCATCCAGTGCCGCCCGGTGCAGGTAGCGCTCGCGGTCGGCGTACTCGGCGGGGGTCCGTGCGGTGTGCGGCAGCGGCATCGCCGCCGCCGCGTCGAGCCGCCGTACGCCGGCCTCGGCCGCCTCGTAGGTCAGCCAGGCCGCCTCGACCGCCTCCTGCGCGGCCACCCACTCCGCCCGGCGGCGCCGCACGGTGGTGGTCGCCCGCTCCGCCGCCACCGCGACCTCCTGCGCGTAGCGGCTCTGCTCCCGCTCCTCCTGGGCCTGCTCAAGTTGGCTCGGCATGGCGGCGCGGCGGATCCGGGAGCCCGGGTCGAAGCGGAGCCGGCCGGGCCGCAGCAGGAGAGCGGAGACAGCGACGGCCACCACCCCGAGCAGGCTCAGCCAGATGACGGCGGCCCGGGAGAGGTCTGGCAGGACGGCGGAGAGGATGGTTTGCATGATCAGCACCTCGCGGTCGAAGGCGGGTATCGACGGGCGGCAGAAAGCCCGGTAGCACCGGTCGGCTCGGTGGCGGGATGGTCCCGTCGACGGCAACCTCAGGCGCCGTGCGGGAGGATCAGTCGGGATCGGGCCCCGGGGATGGCCGGGCCTGGCTCAGCGGGCGGGCGGGCCGCGTCGTGCAGGAGAGCCACGGCCGGGATCGATGGCCGGGACGTGCACCGGGCCCGCCGCGACCGGACCGGTCGCCGTGGCGGTATCGAGCGTGCCAGCCGGCGGGGCCTCAGCGGGCTGGGCGGCCCGCTGACTGGCCGGGCCGGCGTCGGGGCGGACACTCGCCACCTGGCTGCTCACGGCACTGGGCCGCAGCTGCGTGGGGGCGGGCGGTGGGGTCGCGGCGAGAGCGGCACCGAGGCCGACCGCGAGCACCAGCGCGGTGACCGCCAGGCGGGTCAGTTCCCGCAGTGACCGCAGCACAGCCCACCTGGCTGGGCGGACAGACGCTGCGGACGACACCCGACCAACCTATCGCCCGTCCTGGCCTACCGCAGCACGGCGATGGACGGCGCAGGCGTGACCACCACCACCATGCGCACTGTGGACGCCGTCGGTCGGGACCGGGAACGGCAGTGCCCCCGACCGGATCGGGTCCGATCGGGGGCACCGTGCATCGTCGGGGCGGCACCGCCGGTGGTGCGTGCGTGCCGGCGGCAGGCCGTAATCAGTCGCCGGTGCCGAGCACCGGAGGCGCGGCCTTGTCGTCGCCCTGCCACACCATCTCGTCCTCGGTCAACCAGGTCAGCCGCTCGTCGGAGTCGTCGTCCTGCGCTCGACCCTGCCCGCCGAGAACACCGGGTCGGCCGCTGCCGGACCCCGGTCGGGCGTTGCCGCCGGCCATGGCCGGGCGTCCGCCGCTCCCACCGCGCTGGCCGTCGATGCTGCGCCCGACCCCGTTGGCGGCGCGGGTCTCCGTCGCGGCCGCACCACCGCCGGTCGGTCGAGTCGAGGTGGGGGGCGCGTTGCCCGAGCCCGCGAGCGCGCCGCTGCGCAACACCCCGCCGGCCGGTGAACCGCCCTGTGCTCCGTAGAGCAGGCCGGGACCGGTGCTCGCCGCAGTGGGCGCGCCGGCCGGCCCGGACAGCCCGACCAGCCCGGCGGCACCACCACCGAGCAGCGCGCCGCCGACGAGTGGGTCGGCTCCGGCGAGGGAGGTGCCGCGGTCAGCAAGGTCGCCGCCAGCGCCGATCGGCGTGGCGCCGACAGCCGGGCTGCCACCGGTGCCCGAGCCGACCTCGCCCGTGGTCGAACCGTCGCCCGGCAGTTGGGTAACGCGGTCGGGCGACGAGATGGTCGCGTCGCCGGTGCGCGCGGTGTCCGCGCCGGTGTTGGGACCGCCGGAGACCCTGGCGATGGCCGAGACACTCTGTGGCGTCGTCGGATCCTTGCGGGCGGTGGTCGGAGTGTCCGGGTCCGGCGGGGGCGGCTCGACCACCCGGTCGTAGGCGGAGAGTTCGTAACTGTTGGCCAGGCCGGCCACCAGGTTCACCATCCGCTGGTGGGCCTTCTCCTGCTCGGCCTTGTCCTGCTGGTGACCCGCGATGCCGCCGACGATCAGACCGGTCAGACCGAAGGCGGCGCCACCCTTGATCGCACCACCGATCGCCTTGTCGTTGTCGTCGGTCTCCTCAGGGCTCTCGGCCTGCTTGTGGGCGACGCGCAGATGGTCGGCCATCATGGTCAACCCCTGCTTGATGCCGGCCATCCCTTCACCCAACGCGTCGGTGTGGGCGACGATGAAGCTGAGTCGCCGGTGGAACTCCCGACCCGCCGAACCCGTCCACGTGTTGCTGAGCTTGTCGAGGTCGCCGCTCAGCTCCCGGCCGAGGCCGTCGAGGATGCCCTTGAGCTCGGCCCACTGGGTGGCCACGCCCTCGATCTGCTCCGGCTTGCCCGCCATCAGGCCGTCGTACAGCTGCTGGTGGCTGTTGCCCTGGTAGCGCTGGGTGTATTCAGACACGCCCGTCCTCCTTCGGCTGCAACACGCGGTCGACAGGGGTCAGCGCGGCGGTGACGTCGTCGGCGTTGGCCGCGTTACGGGCCTCGGCGGTGCGGTAGTTGCTCAGGATCGTGCTGGTCGCCTGCTGCGCCGCCAGCACCGCCTGCCGGATTCGTTCGGCCTGCTCGACATAGGACTGGTGGACCTCGCTGTAGCGACGCGCCTTGTCGGTGGCGTCGAAGAACGAGCCCAGCGCCGGAGGACGGCACTGCATCTCGGTGTTGAGCTTGCGCAGCACCGACTCGGCCTGGCTCAACCGCGACGCCAGGTGCTCGTGGAAGTCCTCAAGGGACAACAGGTCGACTTCCGTACGCCCGGCCATGGCAACATCCCCGTCGTTCTGGTTGACAACCGTCAGCGACATCCAGGTTAGTCCACCAGTGCGACTCCGGGCGACCCGTCGAAGCCGCTCAGCCGTCGGCGCCGGTCGATCCCGTTGACCCCCCGCCGGTTCCGCCGCTCGACGGGGTGCCACTGGCCGACCCCGACGGTGTCGACCCCGACGGTGGCGCCGCGGACGGCGTGCCCGAGGGCGGCACCGCGGATGGTGAGCCCGACCTCGGCGCGGCCGACGGTGGTGCGGACGGCGCCGGCCCGTCGGCAGTGAAGACGGCGAACGCGTCCTCGCGGTCCAGAGTCGGCCCGGTCGGGATCAGTGCGAGCAGCGAGCCGGGCACCGCCAGCGGGGTGATCCCGCCGTAGCCGAGCACGTCCAGCGTCGCCGCCGAGCCGAGCGGATACCGGATGCCCTGCGGGCTGATCAGGTAGATCGTCGACCCGGCGGCGCCGGACCCGCTGGTCCCGGCACCGGGTGAGGCCTGCGCGATGACACCCTTGCCGCCGGGCAGCAGCACCGCCTCGGCGGTGCGTACGGCGTCGCGCCTGGTCTGGCGCACGGGCACCATGCCCGGATCGCTGTCGGTCAACTCGGTCGGCACCCGGTCGAAGACCTCCAGTGTGGTGGTCGGCGGACCGCCCGCGATGCCCTTGCGGTACGTCGCGCACAGCGTGGTCTGACCGGGCTGGGCCGGGTAGAGGGCGGGCATCGTCGGGGGCACACCCTCCTCCTCGATCCGCCGCTCCTCGAACGCCTCGCTGGCCTGGTTCGGTGTGATGTCGGTGATCCGACCGCCGTTGCTGACGAGCAGCAGAGCGGTGATCTCACTGATCGAGACGAGAGCGTCCCGGGTCAGCACGTAGTGCCGCCCGGCGGCCTTGAACACCGAACCGACGTCGTGCGTCTGCCCGGCCACCGTGCGACTGCTGGGCTCGCCCTCACCGGGCAGCGACGGCCGGCGTAGCGGTGGCCCGGCCGGCACGGCGTTGAGCAGTTGCTGCCCGACCTGGAGTCGCTCGGTGCCGGCCATCCGCAGCGCCGTGATCGTGCGGGACGGATCGAGCAGTTGGAGTCGGGTGTTGTTGGTGACCAGGTACCGCTGGTCGTTCACCGAGACCAGCACCGCCCGGTCACCCAGCGGCGTGCCGCCGGGCAGCGCGCGATCGATCACCAGCCGGGTGCTGGACCGCTGCCTGTCGACCGGGTCGGGTACGTCGCAGACCGACCACGGCAGCCCGGTCAGCGACTTGCGGTCCGGCAGAGCGTCCGGTGCCCCGACGATGCCGACGGTGACGCCGCGGGGCCGGTCCCGCAGCGACGCCTGGGACATCGTCCGCACCTGGGCACTCGCGTCGTTCACGATGAGGCGCGCCGAGGTGTAGTTGAGCGTCGGATGCAGCTTGCCCTCGATGAACACGTACGTCGCGCCGGTCTCCCGTTCGATGACCAGGGTCTGGTCGTCCAGCGGCGCCGCGCCACCTGTCAACTGGCCGTAGGCACCCACCCCGCCGAGCACGATGGCGGCGGTGAGGACACTGCCGAAGACGGCCATGCCGAGACGTCGCATCGGCAGGTTGGTGGTCTCCGGATCGCCCGACAGCAAGGCGGAGACGATGCGGCGGGTGACGAAGCGGTACGCCTGCACCTGATCGCGGCGGGTCCGCATGACTTACCTCCGGCGGGGTGGATCCGCGACGATCAGGGTCGGGGTGCCGTCGCGGACTTCCCTACGATAAGGGGCCGACGGTGGTTCCTTGGGACCGCCGCTCGTGGCCGGCACCGGAGGAGACCCGGCGCAGAGTCGTACCGTCCAGGAGGGACAGTCAGCGATGACGCAGGTTCAGGCGCCACCCGTCCGAGCGGTCACGGACCCTGTCGACGTTCCGACCCGGCCGGCGCCCCCGGCCGAGCGGCCCGGCCGTGGGCGGGTGGGCCCCGTGCTGGTCGGGCAGCTCGTCGTACTGGAGTTGTGCGTGGTCGGCGTCTGGGCCGCCACGGCCGGGCCCAGCTGGGTGCTCGCCGCGGCGGGCGCCGCGGCGCTGCTGGTCGCCCTGGCGGCCTTCGCCCGTCGGGGTGGTCGCTGGTGGTTCGAGGACCTGCTGCTGCGCCGGCGGTTGCGGCGACGCGGCGAGCGGGCGTCGGCTGCGCTGGCCAGCGGTACGGCGACCGACCCGAGGTTGGCTGCGCTCGCTCCTGAGCTGAGCGTCATCGAGCTGACCGACCGAGGCACCCGGCTCGGCATCGGGCGTGACGACCAGGGCTGGTTCGCCGCGGTCGCCCTGCAGTCCGCGACCGGTGCGGCGGTCGGCTCCGTCGACGCCGCCGCTGTGGACCGCGCGCTGCGGGTGCTCGCGGATTTCAGCGCCCCGGTCTCCCGGGCCCAGGTCGTCGCGCACACGTTGGTCTGGTACCCGGCACCCGGTGCGCCGCCGGCTGCCCACCGGACCGTGTGGGTGGCGGTGCGGCTCACCGTCCGGGACGCCCGGGTCGAGGCGGTGAGCCGGGGCGGCGGGTTGACCGGCGTCCATCGGACGGTGGCGGCCGGGATCGGCCGGCTCGGCAAGGCGCTGACCTCGGCGGGGCTGGCCCATCGCCCGCTGGGCCGGGAGGAGCTACGCGCGGCCATCGTCTCGGCCGCCGGTCTGGACCTGGTGCCCGAGGCGCCGGCGGAGAGTTGGCGTGGGTTGCGGGGCGGCGGCTGGACGCACCGCTGCATGGCGCTGCGGGGCCGCTTCGACGCGCCGCTCGGTCCGCTGGTGGACGCGATCACCGCGACCTCGGCGCCGTCGCACACGGTGGCCGTGACCGTCTCGTCGGACGGTCGGGTGGCGGCACCGCTGCTGCGGGTCGCGGCGATGGACAACCACGTCGAGGCCCTGGTCAAGGTGGTTCGTGAGGTCGCCGACCGGGTGGGCGCGTCCACCCGGCCGATGGACGGTCAGCATGCTCCGGGCGTCTACGCGACCGCTCCGGTCGCATCGGCGATGGGCGTCGCCACCGGTCCGCGGTCGCGCTGACCGGGCCGGCGGCGGCGCACGGTCAGGGTCGGAGGTTGACGATCCAGCCGTAGAGGCCGCAGACCCAGAAGGCGAGCGGCACCAGCGAGATGATGAGCAGGATCTCGGCGATGTCGAGCAGGCGGCCCCAGACCGGCGAGATGCGCTTGCCGGCGACGGTCAGACCGTAGATCAGGCTGATCACCGCAGCGAGCACCAGACCGCCCAGGATCAGGCCGAGCCGGACCGGCAGCGACCCACCGGCGAAGGTGGTCGCGGCGGCCAGGCCCAGACCCACGGTGCCGGCCAGCAGCACCGGGGTGCGCTGGGCCCGGCCCAGGAGGGGGCGGGCCCGCAGCAGCGCCAGCAGGGCCAGCACCAGGCACAGCAGCACCGCGGGCAGGCGGCCGTCCAGGGCCAGTACGAGTTGTGCGCCCAGCACCAGCAGCGAGACCGTCCACAGCAGACCGGTGAGGAACTGGTCGGCGCGCTCACTCTGCTGGAGCACCTGCCGGCCGTCCACCGACTCGCTGTCGGTCTTCAGGTCCTCCGGGCCGGTCGGAATCGACGGCACCGGCAGTCGGGCCAGCCGGTAGGCCATCATCGGCAGCGCCGGCACCACGCCGAACGCGACAGCCGCGACCACCGCGGCGGAGGCCGCCGCGTCCAGGCCGAGGGCCAGGCAGAGCACAGCGCCCAGGCCGGTCGCTGCCGCGACACCGATCGCCGCGAAGAAGAGGGGGTACCGGTCGCCGACAGCCAGCACTGCCACCGCGCCGGCCACCACCGCGGCGGTCGCCGCGAGAAGGACATGCGGACTGGCCAGGTCGGTCAACGATCGATCGCCGGCGAGCAGTAGCAGGCCGCCGGTGGCCGCGTGCACCAGACCGACCAGGGCCAGCACCGCGCCGATGCCGCTGTCACCGGCGGCCCTGGACAGCACCGCCGCGCCCACCAGCAGCGCCACCGCGACCAGCAGCGCGGCCAGCGCGCCGGGCAGGTGCGGCGGACCTGCGAAGAGGGCTGCCAGCGCGCCGGCGCCGAACGCCGCCGCCGCGAAGACCACAGCGAAGGAGCGGGTCGCGCCTACCTGCCACGCGCCGGGGCGCTGGTTGGTAGCGGTGGCGACCGCGTCCACCACGTCGTCGAAGACGATCTCCGGCGCCGCGTCGGACCGGGGGTTGAAGTAGAGCACCTCACCGTCGCGGACGCTGAGCTGCGCCGCGGTACGACCACCGTCGAGGGGCGCGCCGCCCAATCGGGACAGTGCCCATCCGCCGTGCCGCGCACCCTCGTCGGCCATGTCCTCACCGGCATAGCGCAGCAGGGTGGGGAGCAGGTCGGCCAACGGCACGTCCGACGGCAGCGCCAGATCCATCCGGGTACGCGGAGCCACGATGGTGATCCGGCTGAGACCACCGGTCGCCGTCTTCGTCGCCACAGTGGCCTCCAGGTGTGCGTCTGTGATCGGCTGACTGGAATGCTGCGGTCCGGGTCCACCGCGCACACGGCAGATTACCTACGATGACGGCACGTACGATGCCCACCCGCGGGCGGTGTTCCGCGGGCGGCACGTCATCAGGGCCGCTTCTGGGGAGGAGACAGCCGTGAGCACTGTGGTGTTCCGCCGGCTCACGCGTCAGCCGGGGCCGGCCTTACCGCGCGGCGAGGTGCTGCTGGAATCGCCTCCCGAGCTGCCCGAGCCGACGCCCCGCGGGATGGGGCAGCTGCTCATGATCCTGCCGATGTTCTGTGGGGTCGGCGCCATGGCGTTCCTCTACGCCGGCAAGGGCGGCGGCATGATGACCTACGTCGCCGGTGGTCTGTTCGGTGTCTCGATGCTCGGCATGGCGATCGGCTCGCTGGCCAACAGCGGTGGCAAGGACAAGGCGGAGCTGAACGCCGATCGCCGCGACTACATGCGCTACCTGGCGCAGATGCGCAAGCGCACCCGGCGTGCCGCCGAGCAGCAGCGGGCCGCGATGGCCTGGCGGCACCCGGAGCCCGACGCGCTCTGGTCGATCGCCGCGTCCCGGCGACTCTGGGAGCGGCGGATCACCGAGGACGACTTCGGCGAGACCCGGATCGCCCTCGGCCCGCAGCGCCTTGCCGTGGAGATCGTCCCACCGGAGACGAAGCCGGTGGAGGACCTGGAGCCGATGAGCGCCATCGCGCTTCGCCGGTTCGTCCGGGCACACTCCACGGTGCCGGACCTGCCGACGGCGCTGTCGGTGCGCGCGTTCAGCCGGGTGGTGCTGCGCGGCGACCGTGAGCCGGTGCTCGACCTGACCCGGGCGGCGCTGGGGCAGCTGGCCACCTTCCACGCACCTGACGATTTGGTGATCGCGGTGGTCGCCGCACCCGACCGGCAGTCGTCCTGGGGCTGGGTGAAGTGGCTGCCACACGCCCACCACAGCGGTCGTACGGACGCGGCCGGCGCGCGCCGGCTGGTCTTCGCCAGCCTGGCCGAGGCCGAGGCCTCGCTCGTCGCCGAGCTGGCCGGGCGGCCTCGGTTCGCGCCGGAGGCCAAGCCTCTGACCACCGCCCCGCACCTGGTCGTGGTGATCGACGGCGGGGAGATCTCGCCGACCTGTCAGCTGGTTGGCCCGGGGCTGCTCGGCGCCACAGTGATCGACCTCTCCGGGACTGTGCCGCGCGACGCCGGCCGCTGGCTGCTCTGCCTCGACGTGAACGACGGAGGCTCACTCGACCTGGTCCGGGGCAGTTCGTCGTCGACGCTGGGCCGGCCCGACCGGCTCAGCGCCGAGGCCGCCGAGGGGCTGGCCCGACAGATCGCCCCCTTCCGGCTCTCCCAGCAGCAGACCGGCGGCGACGAGCCGCTGGCCCGCAGCACGGAGCTGCCGGATCTGCTCGGCGTCGGTGACGCCGCGGCGGTGGACGTGCAGAACACCTGGCGCCCGCGTGGGCACCGCGACCGGCTGCGCATCCCGCTCGGCGTCGGCCCGGACGGCAACGTGGTCGAGCTCGACTTCAAGGAGTCGGCGCACGAGGGCATGGGCCCGCACGGTCTGGTGATCGGTGCGACCGGCTCCGGCAAGAGCGAGCTGCTGCGTACGGTGGTGGCCGCGTTGGCGGTGACCCACTCGTCGGAGGAACTGAACTTCGTCCTGGTCGACTTCAAGGGCGGCGCGACCTTCGCCTCGCTGGAGGCGCTGCCGCACACCAGCGCGGTGATCACCAACCTGGCGGACGAGCTGCCACTTGTCGACCGGATGCGCGACGCGCTCGCCGGCGAGATGGTGCGCCGGCAGGAGCTGCTGCGGGCGGCCGGCAACTACGTCTCCCGCTTCGAGTACGAGAAGGCGCGCTCGGCCGGTGAGCCGCTGGCGCCGATGCCCAGCCTGCTGATCATCTGTGACGAGTTCAGCGAGCTGCTCGCCGCCAAACCGGACTTCATCGACCTGTTCGTGATGATCGGCCGGTTGGGTCGGTCCCTCGGCGTGCACCTGCTGCTGGCCAGCCAGCGCCTCGAGGAGGGCAAGCTGCGGGGCCTCGACACGCACCTGTCGTACCGGATCGGTCTGCGGACGTTCTCCGCCGTGGAGAGCCGGATCGTGCTCGGCGTACCGGACGCGTACGAGCTGCCGAACGCGCCGGGCCACGGCTACC
Source organism: Micromonospora sp. NPDC048843 (assembly GCF_040649965.1). Classification (NCBI taxonomy): domain Bacteria; kingdom Bacillati; phylum Actinomycetota; class Actinomycetes; order Micromonosporales; family Micromonosporaceae; genus Micromonospora; species Micromonospora sp. NPDC048843. Next base: position 89,263 of record NZ_JBEZGJ010000005.1, on the reverse strand, counting down.
TGAAGACGGACACCAGCACCATGCTGCGGTTCCGGGCCGCGTACGTGTCGGGGGCGTACCGGGCGCCGGGGCAGCAGGCCTCCGCCTCGCAGGCGCTGGTGCAGCGCCGGATCGTGCCGTACGGTCTCGATTTCGTTCCGGTGCAGGTCCCGCAGGTGCCGGTTGCCACCGCTCCGGAGCCGGAGCAGCCGGCCGACGGCAAGGCCGTGGCGATGCTCGACGTGCTGATCGACCAGCTCAAGGGCCGGGGCCGCCCGGCCCACCAGGTGTGGCTGCCGCCGCTGGCCGACCCGCCGGGCCTGGGTGAGCTGCTCGGCCCGCTGGCGGTCGACCCGACCTACGGGCTGTGCACCGCCTCCTGGCCCGGGCGCGGGCGACTGACAGTGCCGGTCGGCGTGGTTGACCGCCCCTACGAGCAGCGCCGGGACCCGATGATGGTGGAGCTGGCCGGGGCCGGCGGCAACGTGGTCATCGTCGGTCGGTCGATGAGTGGCAAGAGCACGATGCTGCGTACGCTGCTCGCCTCGCTGGCGCTCACGCACACGCCGCGGGAGGTGCAGTTCTTCTGTCTGGACTTCGGCGGGGGTGCGCTGCGCAGCATGGAGCGGTTGCCGCACCTGGCCGGGGTGGCGGGTCGGCGCGACGTCGAGGCGGTCCGCCGGACGGTGGCCGAGGTGGTCGCCGTCCTGGACGAGCGGGAGGCTCGTTTCGCCCAGCACGGCATCGACTCGGTGGCGAGTTACCGCCGTCGTCGTGCCGCCGGTGAGTTCGCGGACGACCCGTTCGGCGACGTGTTCCTGGTGGTGGACGGGTGGAACACACTGCGCCAGGAGTACGAGGAGCTGGAGCAGACAATCACCACGTTGGCCAACCGGGGCCTCGGCTTCGGTGTGCACGTGGTGCTGACCGCCGTACGGTGGGCGGAGATCCGGATCAACATGCGGGATCTGCTCGGCACCAAGTTGGAGCTGCGCCTCGGCGACGCGTCCGAGTCCGAGATCGACCGTCGGGCGGCGAACAATGTGCCGGAGAAGTCGCCCGGTCGCGGCCTGACCCGGGACAAGCTGCACTTCCTCACCGCCATCTCGCGGATCGACGGTCGTCGCGACATCGACGATCTGAGCGAGGCCTCGCTGTCCCTGGCCGGGCACGTGGCGGCGAACTGGCCGGGTCGTCCGGCGCCGAAGGTGCGGTTGCTGCCGCGCCGGCTGCCGGTGGCGGAGCTGGCCCGGATCATCGACCGGTCGGCACCCGGCCTCCCGGTCGGTGTCAACGAGTCGGCACTCGCGCCGGTCTACCTGGACCTGGCCAACGAGCCGCACCTGACGGTCTTCGGTGACGCGGAGTGCGGCAAGACCAATCTGCTGCGCCTGATCGCCAGGGGGATCACCGAGCGGTACACGCCGGCGCAGGCCCGGCTGGTGATCGCCGACTACCGGCGTGGCCTGCTGGGGGCGGTGGAGGGTGACCACCTGCTCGACTACGCCCCGTCGAACCAGGCGTTCGCCCAGGGGCTCGGGTCGATCCGCAGTGCGCTGTCCAACCGACTGCCCGGCCCGGACGTGACGACCGCCCAGCTCCGTGATCGGAGCTGGTGGAAGGGTCCGGACCTGTACATCCTGGTGGACGACTACGACCTGGTGGCCTCTGGCGGTAGCAACCCGCTGAGCGCCCTCCACGAGCTGTTGCCACAGGCCCGCGACATCGGTCTGCACCTGATCGTCACGCGCCGGGTCGGTGGTGTCTCCAGGGCGCTGTACGAGCCGGTGCTGCAACGGCTGCGCGAGTTGGACTCGCCGGGCCTGCTGATGTCCGGAAACCGGGAGGAGGGCGCGGTCTTCGGCACGTTGCGGCCGAGCCCGCAGCCGCCCGGCCGGGGCACCCTGGTTCGCCGTCGTGATGGCCAGCAGCTGATTCAGACCGCCTGGTCCGAGCCGACCTGAGCGCTGTCGGTCGTTCGGTAGGGGGTGGTGAGCCGTTCCGGTCCGATTCACCACCATCCATCGAACGTCACCGGTCAGGGCTGCGAGGGCTGGACACGTTCCGCTACGGTCTTCACAGGAGTGTCCGTCGGTGGGGTGTTGCTGCCTTGCCGCGGGGGAGGGGTGCGGCGAAGCCGCCACCACAACAGACGGAAGGGTGTGAAGCATGGCGTTCGAGGTCGAAGCTGCGACTCTGCATACCGCCGCGAGTGACGTGCGGTCCACGCGCAGCGAGGTCGACGGCGAGCTGAAGAAGCTGTGGAACGTCGTCGATGACCTGGCCATCGCGTGGAAGGGTCAGGCGTCCACGGGCTTCCAGTCGCTGATGACGCGCTGGAACGAGGACACCGTCAAACTGCTGACGGCGATGGACAGCATCGCTGACCTGCTCGACAAGTCGGGTACGACGCACCAGGTCAACGACGAAGAGCAGCAGCAGATGCTGGACAAGTTCCACTCTGCTCTCAACCCGTGATCCGTAGCCGGCAGAGGAGGAAATCGTGACGATCAAAGTTGACTATGCGGTCCTCGAGAGCAGCAACCAGCAGATGCAGGCCATCTCGAAGACCCTCGAGGAAAAGCTTGACACGCTGCGGTCGATGCTGACCAAGCTGCACTGGGACGGCGAGGACCGGGTTGCCTACGAGCAGCACCAGGCGAAGTGGGACGCGGCGGTCCGGGACATCAACCGGATCCTGAACGAGATCGGCGGTGCCGTGGGCATCGCCCGCGAAAACTACCTCACCACGGAGATGAGCAACTCCAAGGTGTGGAGCTGAGGCATTCGCACGAGCGGCTCCGGTCCGGTTCGCCCGGCCCGGAGCCGCTTTGTGTTGGGCGTCGGCGCTGGGCTGCGGTGTGCCGCTCAGTCGGCGGTTGGCGCGTCGGTGCGTCGGCCGGGGCGCCAGTCGCGTCGGCGGCCGAGGGCCATGATCGGTCGCGCTACCAGCAGCAACACGGCGAGTAGCCCGCCGATGACCGCCGCCCAGATCGCGGCGGGGCGCTGCCAGCTCAGCGGGTCGTCCCGCACGGCGGGCGCCGGGAGCGCGCCGGCCGGCGGGTTCGCCCTGGTGCCGAGCAGGCTCGACACTGCCCGGTACGGGTTGACCATCCCGTACCCGATGTCGGCGTTCTGACCCTCGGGTGGGTTGTCCGCGGTACGTTTCACCCGATCCGCGACCTGCTGCGGGTCGAGACTCGGGTAGGCGGCCCGGACCAGCGCGGCCACTCCCGACACGTACGCGGCGGCGTAGCTGGTGCCGCCCTCCGGCACGGTGCGGTAGCCGCTGTTTCCGGGCGCCGGCCCGACGATGTTCATCCCGGGTGCGGCGATGTCGACGTAGTCGCCGCTGATCGAGGTGCCGACGTGGCCGCCCTGCTCGTCCACACCGCCCACCGCGATCACGCCGGGGTACGCGGCCGGGTAACCCGGCAGGTTCTGCGAATCTTCCGACCGGTTGCCCGCGGCGGCGACCAGCACCACCCCCTTGGCCAGCGCGCGCTCGACGGCCTCCGTCAGTTCGGGGCGGGGGATCGTGGTCAGGGACAGGTTGATCACGTCGGCGCCCTGCGCGACCGCCCAGTCGATGGCCGCGGCGATCTGCGCGGGGAGTTGCGGGTTGTTGACCGCGCCGAGCTGCGGCAGAACCCGGATCGGCAGGATGCGGGCGGCCGGGGCGATGCCGCTGAAGGGGACGACAGTGCCCTCCCGGCCCGCGATGATGCCGGCGATCAGCGTGCCGTGCCCGGCCTCGTCGCACTGGCCCTGCCGGGCCGGCAGGCCGTTGAAGTCGCGACCCTCGAGCACCTGCCCCTTGAGGAGCGGGTGGGCGGCGGAGACTCCGGAGTCGATCACGGCAACCGTGATCCCGGCGCCCCGGGACAGCGGCCAGGCCGAGGACGGCTCCAGCCGGCGCAGCGCCCACGGCATCTGGGTCAGGCTGTCGGTGCCGGTGGGACCGCAGAGGGGCGGCGCGGCGGTCGCGGGGGAGGGTGCCACCAGGCCGGCGCCGAGCAGGACCGCCAGCGTTCCACTGAGGACGCCGCGAAGGGCACGGCGGGACGGGGTCGCGCTCAACGGCGGGCATTCGCGCACCCGCAAAGGTTACCGCCGTGACCGTCGGTCAGCGGCCCCGGTGACCGGGGTCAGGCCCGGGGCTCCGCCTTCGCTGTGGGAACGTCGGCGAACAGCGCGAGCAGGTCGCCGACCTGCCGGTCGGCCTCGGCGGGGTGCCGGAACCGGCCGGCCGGGTTGAGGGTGTATTCGTTGCGGCGCCCGACCCTGGTGCGGTGCAGGTAACCGCCTGCCTCCAGGTCGGCGACGATCGCCTGCGCGGCCCGTTCGGTCACCCCGACCTCGGCCGCGACGTCGCGTAGCCGGGCGGTCGGGTCGCGGGCGATGGCCAGCAGCACGTGCCCGTGGTTGGTGAGGAACGTCCAGTTCCGCCCGCCGCCGGTGTCGTCCGTCACCGTGCTCGCCATCGTGTGACCGCCTTTCCGGATGTCCGCCTGCCCTCGCGAGAGTCTGGTCCGCGCTGCCCTGGGAAGGTTGCCCAGGGGGTGGCCGGAGTCAACGTATGAAATCTAAATCACGCATACCTTGACGCATCTTACGGTGCGTGTGACGGTGGAACACGAGCCAGCGCCCGCCCGCCCGGCCGGCGGAAAGCCGGCTTGACCAGGCCAGATGCGTCGAGACGAGGTGCGGGATGAGTCATACCGGGAGCTCCGGAGGTCAGCCGAGTCCGCAGCGGACCACCGACCGAGCCACCGCGCTCAGCGAGCCGACCCGGGCGTACGCCGAGCTGGTCGCCGGCAACCGGCGCTTCGTCGATGGCGCCCCACGCCACCCCAACCAGGATGCCGGGCACCGGGCCGCCGTGGCCGACGGGCAACACCCGTTCGCGGTGATCGTCGGCTGTTCCGACTCGCGGCTCGCTGCCGAGATCATCTTCGACCGGGGTCTGGGCGACCTGTTCGTGGTTCGCACCGCCGGGCACACCGCCGGCCCCGAGGTGCTCGGCAGCGTCGAGTACGCGGTGACAGTGCTCGGCACCCCGCTGGTGGTGGTGCTTGGCCACGACTCGTGCGGTGCGGTGCAGGCCGCCCGGGAGTCCGCCGCGACCGGAACCGCGCCGAGCGGTCATCTGCGCGCTGTGGTCGACGCCGTGCTGCCCAGCCTGCGCCGCGCCGAGGCCGAGGGCGTGGACGACATCGACGGCATCGTCGACATCCACATCGCCCAGACCGTCGAGACGTTGCTCGGGCAGTCTCCCGTGCTGGCCGACGAGGTGGCGCGGGGGCGGTGCGCGGTGGTGGGGGTGTCCTACCGGCTGGCCGCCGGAGCGGTGCGCCCGGTGGCCGCCGTGCCAGCCGGCTTCGCGACGTTGGCGACAGCGGCCGGATCGCCCGAGTCGACCGACCCGGCCGCGCCTGCCACAGTCTGACGCGACGAGGGCCGCCCCGCGTCACGCGGAACGGCCCTCGACGGGAATCGTGCGGGTCAGAGCAGCGACATGTGGACGTGGTCGGTGTGGTTCGACGGCCCGCTGTACGAACTCCAGCCGGTGGCCGGGAACCAGATCTGCCGGTTCCAGATCACGTAGTAGATGCCGAGCCGGTCGGCGTTACGGATGAGGAACGCGGCGACGTTGTTGCCGTACGTCCGGGTGTCGTTGTTGTGCCACGGGGAGAACCCGCTCTTCTGCAGCGACCAGTCGCAGGCGCGGCCCTTCGGGTGCTCCCACGGCCCACCGGGGCGGTAGCAGCCGACGAACCGGTTGAAGCCGGCCGCCTTGACCTCCTTGTACGCGTGCAGCGTGCGCGGCGTGACGCAGCCGGACGTGGTGGGGTCCTTCTCGCTGCACGACTGCGGCTTCCAGTCACCGTCGGCCGTGCGACCCGGGCCGATCTTCGCGACCTTGGAGGTGGCGTCCACCAGGCCGCCGGTGAAGCCCTTCCCGCCCACGAGGGAGAGCGCCTTGTCGGCCTCGCTCTTGCGCTTCGCCATCAGGGCCGTCTGCTTCTGCTGCTCCCGAACCTCGGTGTCGAGGGCCAGCTTGGCCTGCTCGGCGCGGGCCTTCACCTCGTTGACCTCGGAGAGCTTCTTCTCGTTGACCATGTTCATCTCGTCGAGCAGCCCGGCGCGCTGGACGAACGAGTCGGGAGCGTCGCTCTCCAGCAGCATCGCGACCGCGCCGATCCGGCCGGTCCGGTACGCCTGGGCGGCGATCTGCCCGACCTGCGGGGCCAACGCGTCCAGGTCGGCCTTGGCCCGGTTGACCTCCGCGGCCAACTCGCCCTGCCGCTTCTTGGATTTGTCCAGCTTGGACTTTGCGGCGGAGTAGTCGCGGTTGGCCTGCTCGATGACGTCGTTGAGCAGCTTGGGCTCGCCGTCCTCCTCGTGCCCGGACGGTGTGGGGTTCGTCGGGGCGGCGTGCGCCGGCAGCGGCCCGGCGAGCACTGTCAGTGCGGCGATCACGGCCACCACGGGTGTCAACCAGCGGCGTAGGGGTGCCGTCACAATGTTCCCTTCCGTCGACCGCCGACCGGGTTAGCTGACGGGTTCGGGGCGGAAGTGGCCCCTACCGCTGACGCGGATTCACCCCAGGTACCTGGGTCCCCGGCTCGCCGGTTGGCGATTGGGCGGTGGCACCGCAGGCGCCGCTTCGCGCCTTCATCGGTGACCGGCAGCGAGGTTACCCGAGAGTCGACCGGCTGAGCTACGCCTGGATGCCGACCAAAAGCGTCATTTCGCCATTGCGTTGAGTGACCAGTGACGCGGTTCTCAGGGTGGATGCCCGATCTGGTCACGCTGAGGAGTGTCACCATGCCGTATCAGTGCTCCTGTTCGACTCCGGCCACCGGTCGGTGGCCTCGGATGGGGGTGCGGTCCGCGTCCGGTCCGGCTCGTCGGAGCCGGCCGTTCGCGGTGAGCTGAGTGCGGCCAGAGCCTCGCTGCGGTCCGGCTGGGGCCGGGGCGCGGGAGCGCCGGTGGACGGCGTGGCACCGCCGCGCCCGGCGGCGGTCACCACCGCTGCCAGCCCGGTGGTCAACGGCACGGCGGCGATCAGACCGAGGGTGGCGACCGCGCTGCGGACGATCTCCTGCGCGAGGAACTCACTGGTGAGGATCTGCCCGATCGGCCGCGAGTCGGCGGTCAGCAGGAGCAGCAGCGGCAGTGACGCGCCCGCGTACGCCAGCACGATGGTGTTGACAGTGGAGGCGATGTGCGCGCGGCCGACCCGGGTGGCGGCACGGTACAGCTGCAACCGGGACAGCCCGGGGTTGGCGTTCGCCAGTTCGGTGACGGTGGCTGCCTGAGTGACAGTCACGTCGTCGAGCACGCCGAGTGATCCGATGATGATCCCGGCGAGCAGCAGACCGTGCAGGTCCACGTCGCCCTGGAACATCGACAGGGTGGTGGCGTCCTCGCTGCCGAAGCCGGTGAGGTGGGTCGCGGCCGTGGCGATGGTGGCGAGCACGCCGGTCAGCACCAGGCTGCCCAGTGTGCCGAGCACCGCTACCGAGGTCTGTGCGGTGACCCCGTGGGTCAGATAGAGCACCACGAACATGATCAGGGCCGCGCCGACCACCGCCACCAGCAGCGGTGACCTGCCCGCGCTGATGCCCGGCAGCACGAAGGTGAGCAGGATGGCGAAGCTGGCGGCCAGCCCGGCGAGCGCGGCCAGACCTCGCCACCGGCCGAACGCGACGATCGCGGCCGCGAAGACCACCGCCAGCCACACCATCGGGGTGCCGCGTTGGTGCTCGGCGATGTTCCAGTTGCTGACGGCGGGATCGATCGGATCGGCCAGCTCGACCAGGACGACCTCGTCGCCGACCTCGACCCGGGGCGCGCCCGGCCCGTCCGGCACCGGTGTCCGTACCTGCTGGCCGGCGGTCGGCCCGTCGTCCACCCGGACGTCGACAGTGCCGCACCGCCCGTCGCCGACCCTTGGTGTGCCCTCCGGAACCGACGGCGCCGGCGGGCACGGCTCGCTCACCACCCGGGTGACAGTCCCGGGGTAGCGCGGCACGTCCGCACCACCATCGGTCTGTGGTGACCCGCCGCGAGGCCAGAGCAGCACCGCGGCCAGCACTGTGGCGACGAAGAGAGGTACCACAGTCACGACGAGTATCCGTCGCACCCGTGGTGGGGCGGACGGAGCGGGGTGAGTGTGGTCGGCGGCCAAGGCGAGACTCCCAACGATCCGGTGCGGGATACGGGTCAGCGGGCCGGGCGGTTCACCGTTGCGGTGGAAACGCGGCGGACGGCGGGGCGGATCGCTGCCTGGCGACCGCTTGATCACAGACGGTCAGTGCTCGGCCCGGTCGGCCGGGGGCGACGCCACGACGTGGCGGCGCCGGTGCCCGACTGTGCGGCGGCATACGGAGAGCCATCGTGGGAGATGCTAGCCAGCCCTCCTGGGGGTTGCAGGTCGTGGCGGAGTGTCGGGCGGCCGAACCGCTCGCGTGGCGGTCTCCGGGGCGGCATGTTGGAGCCATGCCCGCTCCGTCACCGCCCGACCCCGATCGCCAGCGACGCGCCGGACCCATGCCGCACGAGAAACACGCCGGGCACGCCGCGCACGACAAGCACGCCGGGCACGATCCGGCGATGTTCCGCCGCCGGTTCTGGGTCTGCCTGGTGTTGACCATCCCGGTGGTGCTGACGAGTCGTCTCGTGTCGGATCAGCTGGGCCTGTCCGGGAACGACGTCCCCGGTCGGGCCTGGGTGGGGCCGGTGCTCGGCTCGGTGGTGTTCTGGTGGGGCGGTTGGCCGTTCCTGGTTGGTGCGGTTCGGGAGGTGCGGGACCGGGCGCCCGGGATGATGCTGCTGGTCGCGATGGCGATCACCGTCGCGTACGCCGCGTCGCTGGCGACCAGCGTCGGCGCCTTCGACCTGGACTTCTGGTGGGAGTTGGCCGCGCTGGTCACCATCATGCTGCTCGGGCACTGGCAGGAGATGAAGGCCATCGGGCAGGCCCGGGGAGCGCTGGCGGCGCTGGCCGCGCTGTTGCCGGACGACGCCGAACGGGTGGCGGCGGACGGGCGGGTCGAGGAGGTGCCGGTGACCGGTCTGCGGATCGGCGACGTGGTGCTGGTCCGGCCGGGGGGTCGGGTGCCGGCGGACGGCAGGGTCGTCGAGGGCCGCGCCGAGCTGGACGAGTCGATGATCACCGGGGAGTCACGGCCGGTCGCCCGGTCGACGGGCGACCGGGTGGTGGCCGGCACCGTCGCCACCGACTCGGCGATCCGGGTGCGCGTCGAGGCGTTGGGTGAGCAGACCGCCCTCGCTGGCATCCAGCGCATGGTCGCGCAGGCCCAGGCTTCCGGTGGGCGAGCCCAACTGTTGGCCGATCGGTTCGCGGCCGCGCTGTTCTACCTGGCCACCGGCACCGCCGTGCTGACGGTGCTGGTCTGGACCGCGCTCGGTCAGCCGGACGAGGCGGTGGTCCGTGCGGTCACCGTCCTGGTGATCGCCTGCCCGCACGCGCTGGGTCTCGCCATCCCGTTGGTCGTCGCGCTCTCCACGGCGCTCGCCGCTCGGTCCGGGATTCTGGTCAAGGACCGGTTGGCCCTGGAGCGGATGCGGACTGTCGGCGCGGTGCTCTTCGACAAGACCGGCACGCTGACCCGGGGCGAGCACGGGGTGACCGATCTGGTGACGGCGTCCGGCGTCGAGCGGGACGAGCTGCTGCGGATCACGGCCGGTGTCGAGTCGGAGAGCGAACATCCGTTGGCCCGGGCGATAGTGGCGGCGGCAGGCCGGGCCGGCCCGGCCCGGGCGGCCGGGTTCCGGTCGTTGCCGGGCCGCGGTGTGCAGGCGACGATCGACGGTACGGAGTATGCGGTGGGCGGGCCGGCGCTGCTGCGCGAGCTGGGCCTTTCGGTCCCGGCGGAGCTGGAGGCGGCGACCGGGCGGTGGTCGGCGCGGGGTGCCGCGGTGTTGCACCTGGTGCGGCTACCGGACGCCGTGCTCGGTGCGTTCGCGTTGACCGACGAGGTGCGTCCGGAGGCCCGGCGTGCCGTCGACGAGCTGCGAGCCGAGGGTGTCCGCACCATCGCCATGATCACTGGTGACGCTCGGTCGGTGGCCGAGGCGGTCGCGGCCGACCTCGGCTTCCGACCTGGCGTCGACGAGGTCTTCGCCGAGGTGCTGCCGGCGGAGAAGGACGATCGGGTGGCCGAGCTGCAGCGGCGGGGGTTGGTGGTGGCGATGGTCGGTGACGGGGTGAACGACGCTCCGGCGCTGGCCCGGGCGGACGTGGGCATCGCGATCGGCGCGGGCACGGATGTGGCAATCGAGTCCGCCGGTGTGGTGTTGGCATCCTCGGACCCGCGTGGGGTGGCGGCCGTGGTCCGGCTGTCCCGGGCGTCGTACCGGAAGATGCGACAGAACCTGGCCTGGGCGGCCGGCTACAACGTGGTGGCGCTGCCGCTGGCCGCCGGGGTGCTGGCCTGGGCCGGCGTGGCGTTGAGCCCGGCGCTGGCCGCGGTGCTGATGTCGGCGTCCACCATCGTGGTGGCGCTCAACGCGCAGTTGCTGCGCCGGGTCCGTCTCGACCCCGCGCCGGACTGAGCGCTGTCAGCCGCGCTTCATCAGCCGGCCGACCGCCGCCATCATCTCGGTGGCCATCTCGTCGGCCCGGCCCTCGGCGGCGCCCTCGTGCATGCAGTGCCGGGCGTGCCCGTCGAGCAGCCCGAGGGCCACCTTGTCGAGGGCGGCCTGGATGGCGGAGATCTGGGTGAGCACGTCGATGCAGTAGCGGTCGTCGTCGACCATCTTCTCGATGCCCCGGACCTGCCCCTCGACGCGGCGGAGCCGCGCGAGCAGCTGATCCTTGCTGGCGGTGTATCCGCGGATCGGGGTGGGTGCCGTCATGTCGACAACGATAGCGTACCCCCAGGGGGTATGGTACGGTCGGTTCTGTTGAGATACCCCCACCGGGTACCGGTACCCCGAAGGAGACGAACGATGGTCGACACGACGTACCAGGTGCAGGGCATGACCTGCGGGCACTGTGTCAGCGCGGTCAGCGCCGAGGTCGGTGCCATCGCGGGCGTGCGTGACGTCAAGGTCGACCTCGAGGCCGGCCGCGTCACCGTCAGCAGCGATCAGCCGCTGGACACCGCGACTGTTCGAGCCGCAGTCGACGAGGCCGGCTACGACCTCGTCGACGCGTGATCGGCGGGCCGGCGTGCGCACCGTGACGAGACTGGCCGGGTTCGCCGTCGGCCTGGCGGCGATCTTCGGCACGACGTACGGGATCGGCCGGGTGGTCGACCGCGCCCCGGTGGTCGAGGGCCGGCACGACGGCGATGCCGCTCCTGCGACGGGCGAGCGGGGCGGGACGGCCGACCGGCTCCCCGGCGGGCTGCTCGTCTCCGAACGCGGCTACACCCTCGAACCGGTCGACGCCCCGGCCGACGAGTTCGCCTTCCGGATCGCCGGCCCGGACGGCCGCCCGGTCACCCGGTACGACGTGGCGCACGACAAGCAGATGCACCTGATCGTCGCCCGTCGGGACCTCTCCGGCTTCCGTCACGTCCACCCCGAGCTGGCCCCGGACGGCACCTGGCGGGTCGACACCCCGCTGGCCGGCCCCGGGCAGTGGCGGGCGTTCGCGGACTTCGCCCCGACCGGGGGTGAGCCGCTGACCCTCGGCGTGGACGTGACAGTCCCCGGCGAGTTGACCGAACGGCCGCTGCCCGCCCCGGCGACCAGCACCACAGTCGACGGCTACACGGTCACACTGACCGGCACGCCGCAGCCCGGCCGCACGTCGCCGCTGACACTGACCGTCAGCCGGGACGGGCAGCCGGTCACCGACCTGGAGCCCTACCTGGGCGCGTACGGGCACCTCGTGGCACTACGTCGGGGTGATCTGGCGTACCTGCACGTGCACCCGGACGGGACGCCAGGCGATGGGCGCACCCGGCCCGGTCCGGCCGTCACCTTCCTCGCGGAGGTGCCCTCGGCCGGCAGCTACCGGCTCTACCTCGACTTCCAACACGGCGGGCGGGTGCACACCGCCGAGTTCACAGTGGTGACCGGCGGTGCCCCGACCGGAGCAGCAGCCCCCACCCCGAGCGGGCCCGCACCGACCGGCGGGGCCGACCACGGCACCCCCGGGCACGGACACAACTGACGGGACCAGACGATGACCACCACCAGCAGACCGCTGCCCGAGGCGCCGAACCGGATCGAACTGGCTATCGGCGGGATGACCTGCGCCGCGTGCGCCGCCCGGATCGAGAAGAAGCTCAACCGGATGGACGGTGTGAGCGCCACCGTCAACTACGCCACCGAGAAGGCGACCGTCCGGTACGCCGACGGCGTCACGCCTGACGACCTGATCGGGACGGTGCAGAAGACCGGTTACACGGCGGCGCTGCCGGCCCCGCCCAGCGCCGAACCCCCGGTGGACCCGCTGCGGGGGCCGCGTACCCGGCTCTGGGTGTCGGTGGCCCTGAGCGTGCCGGTGGTCCTGCTGGCCATGGTCCCGGCCTGGCAGTTCGACTACTGGCAGTGGTTGTCGCTGACCCTGGCCGCCCCGGTGGTGGTCTGGGGTGGGCTGCCGTTCCACCGGGCCGCCTGGACCAACCTGCGGCACGGCGCGGCCACCATGGACACCCTGGTGTCGCTCGGCACCCTGGCCGCGTTCGGCTGGTCGCTCTGGGCGCTCTTCCTCGGTGACGCGGGGATGCCCGGCATGACGCACCCGTTCCGCTTCGACATCACCCGGACCGACGGCGCCGGCAACATCTACCTGGAGGCGGCCGCCGGGGTCACAGTGTTCATCCTGGCCGGCCGCTACTTCGAGGCCCGGTCCAAGCGGACCGCCGGCGCCGCCCTACGCGCCCTGCTCGACCTCGGCGCCAAGGACGTGACGGTGCTGCGTGACGGCGTGGAGACCCTGATCCCCGTGGACCGGCTCGCCGTCGGTGACCGGTTCGTGGTCCGCCCCGGGGAGAAGATCGCCACCGACGGGGTGGTGGACGAGGGCACCTCCGCTGTCGACGCCAGCATGCTCACCGGTGAGTCGGTGCCGGTCGAGGTCGCTCCGGGTGACGGCGTGGTCGGCGCCACGATCAACGCGGGTGGGCGGCTGATCGTCACTGCCACCCGGGTCGGCACTGACACCCAGCTCGCCCGGATGGCCGACCTGGTGGAGCAGGCGCAGAGCGGCAAGGCGGCAGTGCAGCGGTTGGCGGACCGGATCTCCGGGGTCTTCGTGCCGATCGTCATCACCCTCGCCGTCGGCACGCTCGGCTGGTGGCTCGGCACCGGGGCCGGCCCGACCGCCGCGTTCACCGCCGCCGTGGCCGTGCTGATCATCGCCTGTCCGTGCGCGCTCGGCCTGGCCACCCCGACCGCGCTGCTGGTCGGCACCGGTCGGGGCGCCCAGCTCGGCGTGCTGATCAAGGGCCCGGAGGTGCTGGAGTCGACCCGCCGGGTGGACACCGTGGTGCTCGACAAGACCGGCACCGTGACGACCGGCCGGATGACGGTGGTGGACGTGGTGCCGGCGAGCGGTGTGGACCGGGCCGAGCTGCTTCGGCTCGCCGGGGCGGTGGAGGCCGCCTCCGAGCACCCGATCGCCCGTGCCGTAGCCGCCGCTGCCAGCGACGCGGGCGCGCTGCTCCCGGTGACCGCCTTCGGCAACCTCGAAGGGCTCGGGGTGACCGGCACTGTCGACGGGCGGGCCGTGCTGGTAGGCCGGGTCCGGCTGCTGCGCGAGCACGAGTTCGACGTACCGCCGGAGGTCGAGTGGGCAGTGCGCGACGCCGAGGCGGCCGGTCGTACGGCGATCGTCGCCGGTTGGGACGGGCGGGCCCGGGGCGTGCTCGCTGTCTCCGACGTGGTCCGGCCGACCAGCCGGGCGGCGGTGGCTCGGCTGCGCGGGCTGGGGCTGACCCCGGTCCTGCTGACCGGGGACAACACCACAGTGGCGCACGCGGTCGCCGCCGAGGTGGGCGTCGACGAGGTGATCGCCGAGGTGCTGCCTGCCGGGAAGGTCGACGTGATCAAGCGGCTCCAGGCCGAGGGACGGTCGGTGGCGATGGTGGGTGACGGGGTCAACGACGCCCCGGCGCTGGCCCAGGCCGACCTGGGCCTGGCCATGGGCACCGGCACCGACGTGGCGATGGAGGCGGCCGACCTCACCCTCGTCCGGGGCGACCTGGACGCCGCGGTGGACGCCATCCGGTTGTCCCGGCGCACGCTCGGCATCATCCGGGGCAACCTGTTCTGGGCGTTCGGCTACAACGTGGCGGCCCTGCCGTTGGCCGCCGCCGGGCTGCTCAACCCGATGATCGCCGGCGCCACGATGGCGCTGTCCTCGGTCTTCGTGGTGGCCAACAGCCTGCGCCTGCGTCGCTTTCGCCCGGCCGCCGCCGATCTGTGACGGGGGTAATGGTTGGACCGGCGACGGCGGGGGTACCTCTGTCGTTGTAGCGACGCTTGCAATGGAGGTTGGCAATGGGATTCGACGACAAGATCAACAACGCCGCCGAGGACGCGACCGGCAAGCTGAAGGAAGGCGCCGGTCGGGCCACCGACAATGAGCAGCTGGAGGCGGAGGGTCGCGCTGACCAGTCCACCGCCAAGCTCAAGCAGGCGGGCGAGAAGATCAAGGACGCCTTCAAGAGCTGACGTACGACGTAACCCGCACGCCGGGCCGGTGATCATCACCGGCCCGGCGTGCTGTGTGTCCGGCCTCTTTCGCCGACCCTGAGATCCCCCTGATTCCGCTTTCGTCCCGCACCGCAGCTCGCCGGCACCTGCTAGCTTTCCTTGGCATGTGCAAGGGCTCGTTATGAGCACCGCCTCACCGCCGACCGGCGACGACCTGGTCCGTGTGCTGGCCACCCTGGCCAACCCGCACCGGCTGCGGGTCGTCGCCGCACTGGCCCGTGAGCGTGCGTACGTCAGCGGGCTGGCCCGGCAACTGGGCATCAGCCGGGCGCTGTTGCAGGTCCACCTACGGAAGCTGGCGGCGGCCGGGCTGGTCACCGCCCGCCTGGAGTTGTCGGAGGACGGGAAGGCCATGAACTACTACGAGGTGGAGCCGTTCGTGCTCACACTCACCCCCGCGATCATCGCGGCCGCCGTCGAGACGCTGACAGTGCCCGACTCGGGCGAGCAGCCGGGAGCACAGCGATGAGCGAGCACGACTGGACCGAGGTGGTCGGCGCGATCGGCATCTTCGCCTTCCTGATCAGCGTGGTCACTGTGACCGTCGTGCAGCTCGCCAAGACCCGCCGGGCCCGGTACGAGGCGGACCGGGCGGACGACTACCGCCGGCTCGCCGAGACGGCCGCTCAGGCCCAGGCGGAGAACGCCCGACTGCTCGCGACCATGGACGGCCGGCTGGGCGGGATGGAGACCCGGATGACAACGCTCGAACGCGTCCTGCGCGAGGTCGACTGACCCGGCGGACGAGAGGCCCCGGGCCGTCGAGCGGCTACTCGACGGCCCGGGTGGAAGCAGCATCACCTCGCCCAGTGGGCGAGTTTCACCGGCAACGCTCCTTCGAGGAGAGGACAGCACCTCATGCTGCGCGTACGCAAATCCGCAGTCGGCTGGGCGGTCGCCCTGGCCCTGACAGCCGCCGGCCTGACTCCGGCGAGCCCGGCCGCCGCCCGACCACAGCCCGCCCCGACGATCGACTGGCGGCCCTGCGCCACTGACACCAGCGCCGAGTGCGGCACCCTGTCGCTGCCGGTGGACTGGCACCGACCCTTGGGCGAGCGCTTCGACCTGTCGCTGGCCCGCCGGGTCGCCGACCCGGCCACCCGGGAAGGCGCGCTGATCTTCGGCCCCGGCGGGCCGGGCGACAGCGGGGTCGACAGGGTGGTGAACGGCAGCTCCCGGTTCAGTGCCGACCTGCGTGCCCGGTTCGACATCGTCAGCTTCGACCCACGCGGCACCGGCGGCAGCCACCCGGTGGTGTGTGCCCGGGACCTGCTCGCCCGGCAACCGCAACTGATCGCCGACCAGGCCCAGTTCGATGCCGTGCTGGCCAACAACGCGCTGCTGCGCGCCGACTGCCGGGCCCGCACCGGGGCGCTCTACGACCACGTCGACACCACCAGCGCCGCCCGCGACCTGGACGCGGTCCGCGCCGCGCTCGGCGAACGGCAGTTGACCTTCCACGGCAGCTCGTACGGCACCCTGCTCGGGCAGCGGTACGCCGAGCTGTACCCCGACCGGGTCCGGGCCATGGTGCTGGAGGCCGCGATGGACCACAGCCTCGGCACCCGCGCCTTCCTGGACACCCAGGCCGTCACCGCTGAGGGCGCGTTCGACGAGTTCCTGGCCTGGTGCGCCCGCTCGGACGGCTGCGTCCTGCGCGGTCGGGACGTTCGGGCCGGCTGGGCCGGGCTGCACGCCCGGGCCGAGCGTGGCTCGCTGACCGACCCGGACCGGGCCGGGGCCGCGCTCGCCCCGTTCGAGTTGAGCCGCCTCGCCCACAAGAAGCTCTACGACACCTGGCGGTGGCCGGAGCTGGCCGAGTGGATCGTCCGACTGGAGGGCACCGCCACCACGCCGAGCGTTCGTCC
Source organism: Micromonospora sp. NPDC048843 (assembly GCF_040649965.1). NCBI lineage: Bacteria > Bacillati > Actinomycetota > Actinomycetes > Micromonosporales > Micromonosporaceae > Micromonospora > Micromonospora sp. NPDC048843. Next base: position 72,710 of record NZ_JBEZGJ010000005.1, on the reverse strand, counting down.
GCTGACGGACGAGGCCGTGGCTCCGTACCCCTTCGCGGTCTTCTGTCAGGACTGGAGCCTGCCGGTCCGCGACTACAGCGAGTACGCCGGACATCTGCGCAGGACGGCCCGGCTCGCGCCCGACCTGCGCTACCCGCCGGCGCTGTTCGCCCTGGTCACCTGCCTGGGCACCCCGACGCCGGTGGCCAACCCGCAGCATCGGCTACGGATCCACACCGATGTGCCGCTGCTGCTCGCGGCCACAGTGCACGACCCGGCCAGCGGCTACGGCTGGGCGCGCAACGTGGCGCGGCAGTTGGGTCGGCACGGCGCGCTGCTCACCTACCAGGGGTGGGGGCACGGCAGCTACAGCAGCAGTCAGTGCGTGCAACGAGCCGTCGACTCGTACCTGATCGATCAGGTGGTGCCCGCCCGGGGTGCCAGTTGCCCGGCCGTCGAACCCGAGGTGTGACCGCCGCTGCCGGCCGCCGGGACGTCCGACGGTCGGCAGCGGTGTGCTCAGAGGCGTCGGGTGGCGCGGACGACCACGTCGTGCAGCGGCGCCTCCCGGCCCGGCACCGTGCGGCGGTGCTCCTCGGCGGTGATGATCTCCCAGGTGGTGCTGTCCAGGCCGGCGGTGATGTCCGCGAGGGTGACCGATGCCTCGTCCGGCGGGCGGTGCCCGTGTCCGTGCCCGTGTCCGTGCCCGTGTCCGTGCGCGTGCCCGTGCCCTGGCTCGCTGGCGTCCGAGGTGTGCAGATGCCCGACGATCAGGAGGGTGCCGCCGGGGGCCACCCAACCGGCGACGCGGTCGTAGAAGGCCAACTGCGGCATCGCGGGGTGCGCGTAGTGCGTCGTGACCAGGTCGAACCGCGTCTGAGGGGCCCAGGCCGTCAGGTCCGCCTCCACCCACCGCACGCGCTCGGAGACGCCGCTCTCCGCTGCGCGTTCGGCGGCTCGGGCGAGCGCGACGGGTGCGATGTCGACGGCGGTGACCTGCCAGCCGTGGGCGGCGAGTGAGATCGCCTCGGCGCCCGCGCCGCACCCGGCGTCCAGCGCCGAGCCCGGTGCAAGAGCGCCGACCTCCCGGGCCAGGTACGGGTGCGCGGGACTCGTGCTCATCGCGCCGGAACGGTCGTGGTCCTGGTGCCAGTGCCGCTCCCAGTAGTTCTTGTCGAACTCGTGCTGCTCGCTCATCTGTGCCTGCTCCTTCGCGCGTCGCCCCCGACTGTGACCGGCGACCGGGCGACGCGCAAAGATTGTTGCCAAAACGGCAAGACGAGGTGACTCACTCCTGCCCGGTCAGCCGGGCCGCCCGTACCTCCAGGTAGCGCTGCTCGGGCCGGCTCGTGGTGCCCCGCGCCGCCACCAGGTACGCCTCCCGCGCCGCACCGACCTCCCCGGCCAGCTCCAACAGGTGAGCCCGGACGGCGGCCAGCCGGTGGTGCCCGGCCGTGCGTTCGTCGGCGTCCAACGGCGTGAGCAGGGCGAGCCCGGCTCGGGGCCCGTCGACCATGGCCACCGCCACCGCCTGGTTGAGGGTGACCATCGGGTTCGGCGCGATCCGGGCGAGCAGTCGGTAGAGCGCGACGATCTGCCGCCAGTCCGTCTCCGCCGCCGTCGACGCCTCGGCGTGCACGGCGGCGATCGCCGCCTGGAGCTGGTACGGGCCGGGCGGCGACCAGGTCAGCGCCTCGGTGATCAGGGCGACCCCCTCGACGATGGCGGCGGCGTCCCACCGGGAACGGTCCTGCTCGGCGAGGGGCACCAACTCTCCGTCCGGCCCTACCCGGGACGCCCGGTGCGCGTCGGTCAGCAGCATCAGCGCCAGCAGCCCGGTCACCTCGCCGTCGTCGGGCAGCAGCCCGCGCAGGATGCGAGCCAGCCGGATCGCCTCGCCGGTCAACTCGGCCCGGCGAAGGTCCGGGCCACTGGACGCGGTGTAGCCCTCGTTGAAGATCAGGTACAGCACGCGCAGCACCGTTCCGAGCCGCTCGCCCCGCTCGGCCGGCCCGGGCATTGTGAACCGGGCCCCGGCAGCCTCGATCCGCTGCTTGGCCCGCCGGATCCGTTGACTCATCGTCGCCTCGGGCACCAGGTGTGCCCTGGCGATCTGGGCGGTGCTGAGGCCGCCGACCGCCCGCAGTGTGAGCGCTACCTGCGCCGATCCGGGCAGCGCCGGGTGGCAGCAGAGGAACAGCAGCGTGAGGGTGTCGTCGTCGGCCGCAACGGCGGGCTCCGCGTCCGCCGCGGGCGCCACCCCGGCGTACGCCGGCTCGCGCCGCGCCACCGCCACCTCGCGGTCCCGGCGCGCGCTCTCGCTGCGCCACTCGTCGGTGAGCCGACGGGTGGCCACTGTGAGCAACCAGGCGCGGGGATTGTCCGGTACGCCCTGCCCGGGCCACTGCGTCGCGGCGGCGAGCAGCGCCTCCTGGACCGCGTCCTCGCACCTGTCGAACTGTCCGTGCCGACGGACCAGCAGGCCGAGGACCTGAGGCGCGAACGTGCGCAGCAGATCCTCGACCGTCCGGTCCTCGGTCACATCTCCGTCCCGGCCTCGTCCATGATCGGGCGGACCTCCATCGCGCCGCCGTACCGAACGTCCGGCCAGCGGGCGGCGATCTCGGCAGCCCGCTGCGGGGTGTCGCAGTCGACGGCCAGGTAACCGGCGAACTGCTCCTTGCTCTCCATGAACGGGCCGTCGAGGACCTCGGGGCTGCCGTCCACGAGCCGCACCGTCAACGTCTGCGACGGATTGGCCAACGCCTGGCCGCCGATCAGCTCGCCGGTCTCGGTCAGCTCCTTCATGATCTCGTCGACCTCACCGAAGAGGGCGGTGCGCTCCTGCTCGCTCAGCCCCTCGGTGAAGCCGGGCCGGTTCCAGATCAGCAGCATGTACTTCACGGCGATGCTCCTCAGGCTCTGGTCGCACCCCGATCGGGGGGCGACTCACCGAAGGGTCGGAGCCGTTCCCCCGATCCCTACCGCGTACCGAAGAACATCGCAGAAACGTCCGCCGGTGGCGCTCCCACGCCGGATGGTTCAGCGCGGATCGGGTCGGCCGGGCACCTGTCGGGGCTTCCGGGCGCCGCCGACGTCCAGCGAAGCCCGGTCCGCGGCCGAGGTGCCGGACGACCAGCCTTCGGCGTCGCGCACGCTGAGCCGGTGCCGGGTGACGCCGGGGAAGAGCGTGTCCAACCGCTCCCGGACCGCCTCGCCCCGCGCCGCGAGCACCGGCAACAGCCGTTCCGCCCCGACGGTCTCGGCCGCCGCCTGGTCCGCCGCTTCGGTCGCCGCCTCGGTGGCCGTGCGCAGCCGCTCGCCGATCCGCAGCGCGAACGCGTTGAGGAAGGACTCGTCCCAGACCTTCGTCCGTCGCCCCGACCCGGGCCGTCGCTCGGCACGCCCCCGCAGCATCGCCGCAGTGGCCTGGACCAGCAGCGACGTGTAGAGCAACTCCACCGCCACCAGGTCGGCCGGCCAGCCCAGCACTGTGGCGAAGCCGAGATCGTCGGACCAGACCGCCTCGCACCGGTTCGCCGCCGCGACCTCCTGCACCAGCAGCGCCTTCGCGCCCGCGTACGGGGTGTCGGTGCTCAGACGTACGCCGCCGGGCAGGTCTCCGCGCTCCGACCCGGCCGCCAGCAGCGCCTCGTCGATGCTGTGCCTGGCGATCAGCTCCTGGGCCTTCCCGGTCAGCGCCTCCGCCTCCGCCGGGAAGGTGGTCGACTCGGCCTTCGCCAGCAGCGCCCGTACCCGGTCCAGCATCGGTGACCCGCTGCGCGACCGACCGGCCGTCCGGGCGGTCGCCGCGCCGGCCGTGCCCGGCGGTGGGCGCAGCACAGCGATCGGCGGCAGGCTCTCCACCAGCGCGAGAGTGTCCACTGCCGCGCGGAGCGCGTCGGCCCGGTCCAGACCCTCCCGGCTGGCCCAACCGGCCAGCACGCTGCCGTCGGCACCGCCCTCGGTGGCCACCAGCTCGCGTAGCTGGTCGTCCCACCAGGCCGGGACCGGCTCGGCCTGGTCGCGCCGCTGGACGGCCATCGCGTCGCGCACCAGCCGGGCCGCGCGGGCGTCGAGCCGTCGACCGGTGATCCGGTCCACGTCGAGCGGTTGCCAACCGCGCGGCCAGAGTCGGCCCAGGCCGCGGACCAGGCGACGCAGCAGAGCCGCGTCCACAGCGGTGGTGCCGTCCGCGGCGCCGGTGCCGACCATCAATTGGTCCAGCTGCCGTTCGGCCTTCCGTACGTCAGTGCCGCGCACCGCCGCGAGCGCGTTGGCGACGAGTTCGTCAGCGTCCGGCACGGGCACCTCCTTCTCGGGATCTGGTTCTCGTTCTTCTCCGGCTCTGGCTATCGCTGCCCCTCCAGGCTCCATGATCATGCCGTCAGTGGCCCGGGAGTCACGAAACGGGGATGTGCCACCGGCCCGTTGGGCCTTCCCGTCGCCCTGGCCCGGCATGTTTCATCCGCTTCGGGGTATTTGCGGCCTGATCCGAGCTGACTGCGAGGTGTGTGGTGGTCGATTCGAGCCTGCCGAGGCCGCGTTCCGCCGACGTTCGTTCCTCCACCCTCGTCGGCGTCCTGATCGGCATCGCGATCATGGCCGCGGTGGACGAGATCGTCTTTCACCAACTCCTCGCCTGGCACCACTTCTACGACCGCTCCACCCCTTCGGTGGCGCTGCTCTCGGACGGGCTGCTGCACGCCGCCGAGGTGATCGCCCTGGTCGGTGGGTTCTTCTGGTTCGCCGACCTGCGTCGACGGCATGCCCTGGCGAGCCGGCTGGCCTGGGGTGGCTTCCTGGTCGGCGCCGGAGGGTTCCAGCTCTTCGACGGGCTCGTCGACCACAAGGTGCTCCGGCTGCACCAGATCCGCTACGGCGTACACCTGGTGCCGTACGACGTGGTCTGGAACATCTCCGGAGCGGTGCTGCTGCTGGCCGGCGTCGCAGTCCTGTGGCGGGCCCGCTCCCGCCGCGCCGGCCCCCGATGATGCTGGCCGGGCCGCTGGCGCACGCCGAGCACAGCGCGGCCGGGCCCACCTGGTTACCGCTGTTCCCGGTCGCGGTGTTGGCGGTCGGTTACGTGCTGGCCGCCGCTCGGGACCCGCGGGGTTGGGACCACCGACGTACCGCCTCCTGGCTGGTCGGTTGCGCCCTGCTGGCGGTCGCCGTCGGGCCACTGGCCCAGCTCCCCGACAACCCGAGCGGGCACATGGCGCAGCACCTGCTGCTCGGCATGCTGGCCCCGCTGGGGCTGGTGCTCGCCGCCCCGGTGACGCTGCTGCTGCGGGTCTCGCCGCCGCCGGTACGCCGAGCGGTCGGCCGGCTGCTGCGCGCCCGCCCCCTGCACCTGCTCGCCCATCCGGTCACCGCCGCGCTGCTGACCACCGGCGGGTTGGCGTTGGTGCTGCTCACCCCGCTGTACGCGGCGGCCGAACGGCAGCCCGTCCTGCACCACGCCGTGCACCTGCACTACCTGGCCGCCGGGTACCTCTTCGCCTGGTCATTGGCCGGGCCGGACCCGGCGCCGCGTCGCCCCGGACTAGCGGTGCGTATCGGTGCCCTCCTCGGCGCGGCGGCCGGCCACGCAGTGCTGGCCAAATACCTGTACGCCCAGGCCGAAACCCTCCCGCCCGGCCTCAGCGACCGGGATCCGGAAGCGTTCCGCTCGGCCGCCCAACTCATGTACTACGGCGGTGACCTTGCCGAGCTGCTCCTGGCGGCGGCCCTCTTCGCCACCTGGTACCACTCCCGCCACCCCCACCCCCACCCCCACCCCCATCCCCACCCGTCCCCACCCCCGTCCAACCCGGTTGATCAAGAAGTTTGCGTCACCAGAGGGCGAATCCCTGACGCGAACCTCTTGATCAACTCGACGGAACGTTCAGCGGAACAGTCGAGCATTCTCGACCGCCCAGCCGTCGAAGCCGAGTAGCGGACGGCCGATGATCTCGCGCACGGCCGGCCGCTGGTCGAGCGTCCACTGGGTGAGGTCAGCGAGGCGCGTGCCGTACTCCTCAAGGGCGTACAGGGTCACGTCGATACCGCTGTCGGGCCAGCCGCGACGCCGCCAACGCGCGCGGCTGTAGTCGGGCGTCACCTCGATGGCGACGATGTCGCGGCCGACCGCTCTGGCGATGCTCGCCACCCGCGAACGGCTGCTGATCGGCAGCCCGACCGCTTCGAGGACAGTGCCGACATGGTCGTCGGTACGCAGCGCCGCCAACGCGACAGCGGCGAGGTCGTCCTCGTGGATGAAGGGGTAGTGCCCGCCGTCCAGGTACGCCTCCCGTACGGTGCCCTCGCCCCTGACCATCTCTGGCCAGTCCGAGCCGGTGGCCGGATAGGTGCCCTCGATCACCGAGCCCATCACCGCCGACGGCCGGATGTGCACCCACTCCATCCCGGAGCCTTCGACAGCCCGCTCGATCGCCAGCCAGAACCAGGTCTCGGGCGGGTAGCTCTCCTCGTACTCCGGCCCGTGCGAGGACAGCACGACGATTCGCCGCACACCGGCACCACCGGCGACATCCAGGGCATCCCGCACCGTCGTCGGCGAGGCTCCGGCGAGGAAGACGCCGTCGACGTCGTCGTAGACCTGGACGTGATCGAGCGGCCGGGTGATGGACCCCTCGACGACCTCGACCCCGTCGGGCCAGCCAGCCACCTGGTCGGATTCGGCGAGAACACGCACGCGGTCCCCAGCGTCCAGCAGTTGCCGCGCGAGGCTCCGCCCGACAATCCCCGTGGGGCTGCTGCCCGCGTCCTTCCGGGCGTTGACCGCGGTCAGCAGGTGCAGACGAGTGCGCGAGGCAGCCGCAACCCGATCGGTTTCAGCCATGGCAAGACCCTCCAGCAGCAAAGCGGAGATCTTGCGCCTCCCGCCGGACGGGAGGTTGCGGATCGTGAGGTCGTCAACGCTACCAGCCACCGCAACGGCAGGCCGGGCCGTCGGCGCGCCTGCACGCGCCTGGTCAGGGGTGTTGCGGCCAGTTGGTGAGGATGTCCTCTACCGGTAGGACGTCCCGCTCCGGATCTGGTGCCGGGGTTGGCCGCGCGGTCGGCGTTCGGTCGAAGCGGGGTGCGGGCGCCGGCTGGATCTCGCCGCCCACCTCGACGAACGTGCCCCGGGCGGCGTTGTGCGGGTGCTCGTGCGCCTCGCCGGGGGCGAGCACCGGCGCGACGCAGGCGTCCAGGTCGGCGAAGACCGCCGTCCACTCGTCCCGGGTGCGCTCGGCGAACCGCTCGGTGAAACGGCGGCGCAGCTCGTCCCAGCCGCTCGGGTCGTACTGGGCGGGCAGGTCCGGGTCGTCGGCGAGGCCGAGGCCGGTGAGCAGTACGGCGTAGAAGGCCGGTTCCATAGCGCCGACCGCCATGAATCCCCCGTCGGCGGTGGCGTACGTGTCGTAGAACGGTGCCCCGCCGTCGAACATGTTGCGCCCACGCGGGGCGGCCCACAGGCCGGTGCCGAGCAGCCCGTGCAGGAACGAGGTGAGCAGCGCCGAGCCGTCCACCATCGCCGCGTCGACCACCTGGCCGAAACCGGAGCGCTCCCGCTCCAGCAGCGCGGCCAGCACCCCGACGGCGAGCAGCATCCCGCCGCCGCCGAAGTCGCCGAGCAGGTTCATCGGCGCGTACGGGCGCTCGCCGGCCCGTCCCAGCGGCTCCAACGCCCCGGCCACCGCGATGTAGTCGATGTCGTGCCCGGCTCGGGCTGCCAGCGGGCCGTCCTGGCCCCAGCCGGTCATCCGCGCGTACACCAGTCGGGGGTTGCGGGCCTGGCACACCTCCGGCCCGATGCCGAGCCGCTCGGCCACCCCCGGCCGGTACGCCTCGACCAGCACGTCCGCGCGTTCGGCGAGGCGCAGCAGGTCCGTCACCCCGGCCGGGGACTTCAGGTCCAGCGCGGTGACCCGCCGCCCGCGTTGCAACGGCCCGCTGGTCGGCGCGGCCAGCCGGCCCGCTCCCGGAGCGCCCGGCCGGTCCACCCGCACCACGTCCGCGCCGAGGTCGGCGAGCACCATGCAGCCGAACGGCGCCGGGGCGAGGCTGGCCAGCTCGACCACGCGTACCCCGGCCAACGGTCCGCCGCGTGCCGCCATCACGCGACGTCAGCCGGTTCGGCCCGCAAGGCGGCGAGCCGGTCGGCCAGGTCGGCGGGGGGGCGTGAACCGGTCGCCGTAGATGCCGGCCAGCTCGGTGGCACGGGCCGCGAAGCCGGCGGGGCCGCCCGCGTACTGCCGGACGTAGCGGATCACCCCGCCCGTCCACGCCGGGAAGCCGATGCCGAAGATCGAGCCGATGTTGGCGTCGGTCTCGGTGCGCAGCACCCCCTCGTCGAGGCAGCGCAGCGCGTCAAGCGCCTCGGCGAAGAGCATCCGCTCCTGAAGGTCGGTGAACGGCACCGCCCGACCCGCGTCGGTGATCAGGTCGGCGAGACCGGGCCACAGTCGGCCCCTGGTGCCGTCGTCGTAGGAGTAGAAGCCCCGTCCGGCGGCGCGCCCCGGCCGGTCGTACGCGTCGACCAGCTCGTCCACCAGTCGGTGCGCCGGCAGCGGGCGGAACTCCTCGCTGGCCGCCTCGAACTGGCGGCGGATCCGCTGGATCAGCGTGAGACTGACCTCGTCGGCCAGCGCCAGCGGCCCGGTCGGGTAGCCGGCCTGAAGGGCGGCCTGCTCCACCGATGCGGCGGGGACACCCTCGGCGACCATGCCGACAGCCTCGTCGATGAACTTGCCGATCACCCGGCTGGTGAAGAAACCCCGGCCGTCGTTGACCACGATCGGGGTCTTGCCGATCCGCCGGCCCAGGTCGAACGCCCGGGCCAGCGCCACGTCCCCGGTCCGCTCGCCCACCACGATCTCCAACAGCGGCATCCGGTCCACCGGGGAGAAGAAGTGCATGCCGATGAAGTCCGTCGGTCGGTCCACGCCGGCGGCGAGCTCGGTGATCGGCAGGGTGGAGGTGTTGGAGGCGAGCAGCGCGTCGGGCGCCAGCACGGGCAGCACCTCGGCGAAGACCTGCTGTTTCAGCGCCGGGTCCTCGAAGACCGCCTCGATGACCGCGTCGCAGCCGGCCACCGCGTCCACCTTGTCGGTGGTGGTGATCCGGTCCAGTACGGCGCGGGCGTCCGCCTCGGTAGTGCGACCCTTGCGTACCGCGCGGGCCAGCAACCGCTCGGCGTGCTCCCGGGCCCGGCCGGCGGCCTCCGGCGTGACGTCCTTGACCACGACGTCCAGCCCGGCTTTGGCGCAGGCGTACGCGATGCCCGCGCCCATCATGCCGGCCCCGAGCACCGCCACCCGGCGTACCGGTGCGGCGTCCACATCGGCCGGTCGGGCCGCGCCACCATTGACGGCCTTCAGGTCGAAGAAGAACGCACCGATCATGTTCTTGGCTACCTGGCCGGTGAGTAGGCCGATCAGGTGCCGGGTCTCCACGGTCAGGGCGGTCTCCAGGTCGACCTGTGCGCCCTCGACGGCGGCGGCCAGGATCGCCTCGGGCGCGGGCAGCCGGGCGCCCTTGAGCTGCTTGCGCAGCGTCGCCGGGAAGGCGGGTAGTTGTGCGGCCAGCGAGCGGCTTGCCGGGGTGCCGCCGGGCATCCGATAGTCCGGCCGGTCCCACGGCTGCGCCGGGTGCGGGTTCGCCGCGATCCAGGCCCGCGCCCGGTCCAGCAGCTCGGCGGGCGTGGCGACCACCTCGTCGACCAGCCCGGCGGACATGGCGTCGGCCGGGCGCATCCGTCGGCCGGTGAGCAGCACCGTGGTCAGCGCGCCGGCCAGGCCGAGCATCCGCACGGTCCGGGTGACACCGCCCGCCCCGGGCAGGAGGCCCAGTGTCACCTCGGGCAACCCGAGCCGGCTGCCGGGCGCGTCCAGCGCGATCCGGTGGTGGCAGGCGAGGGCGATCTCCAGGCCGCCTCCGAGCGCGGAGCCGTTGACAGCGGCGACCACCGGTCGGCCCAGCGTCTCCAGCCGGCGAAGGTCCCGTTTGATGGCACCGAGCAGGGCGGCTAGGTCGGGCGCGTCGGCGCGGGTGGCCCGGATCATCTCGGGCAGGTCGCCGCCGGCGAAGAAGGTCGACTTCGCGCTGGTCACGATGACGCCGACGAGATCGCTCTCGGCCTCCAGCCGGTCCAGCGCGGCGCTCATCGAGGCGGCGTACGCCCGGTTCATGGTGTTGGCGGACTGGGTGGGGTCGTCCAGTGTGAGCGTGACGATGTCGTCGGCGCCGCGGTCGTACCGGATGGTGTTTGTCATTGTCGTCCTCCGGGTCAGCAGCGCTCGAGAACTGTGGCGACGCCCATGCCGCCGCCGATGCAGAGGGTCACCACGGCACGGCGCAGGTCGCGGCGCTCCAACTCGTCCAACGCCGTACCGAGCAGCATCGCTCCGGTCGCACCGAGCGGATGGCCGAGCGCGATAGCGCCGCCGTTGACGTTCACCCGGTCCGGGTCGAGGCCCAGGTCGCGGACGTACTTGAGCACCACGGCGGCGAACGCCTCGTTGATCTCGAACAGGTCGATGTCGTCGACTGTTAGCCCGGCGACGGCGAGCGCCTTGTGGGTGGCCGGGATCGGCCCGGTCAACATGAGCGTCGGGTCCGCGCCGGTGACCGCCGCCCCGACGATCCGGGCGCGCGGAGTGAGGCCGAGATCCTGACCGACCTGCTCCGAACCGATCAGCGCCAGCGCCGCCCCGTCCACGATGCCTGACGAGTTGCCCGCGTGGTGGACGTGCTCGATGGCCTCCAGCCAGTGGAACTTCTGCAACGCGACAGCGTCGAAGCCGGCCGCCTCACCCATCGTGGCGAAGGACGGGGTGAGCTTGGCCAGCGCCTCCCGGGTCGTCTCCGGGCGCGGGTGCTCGTCGACGGTGAGGATGTCCAGCCCGTTGCCGTCGCGGACCGGCACCACCGAGCGGGCGAAGTACCCGCCGGCCCACGCCTTGGCGGCCCGCTCCTGCGACCGCAGCGCGTAGCCGTCCACGTCGTCGCGGGTGAAGCCCTCCAGGGTGGCGATCAGGTCCGCGCTGACGCCCTGCGGCACGAACGACGTGGCCAGCGCGGTCTGCGGATCGGTGGCCCAGGCCGCGCCGTCGGAGCCCATCGGCACCCGGGACATCGACTCGACCCCGCCGGCGAGCAGCAGATGCTCCCAGCCGGAGCGGATCCGCGCGGCGGCGGAGTTGACCGCCTCCAACCCGGAGGCGCAGAACCGGTTGAGCTGCACCCCACCCACCTGGTCGGGCAGCCCGGCCAGCAACGCGGCCGCCCGCGCCAGGTCGCCGCCCTGCTCACCGACCGGGGTCACGATGCCGAGCAGCAGATCCTCCAGCCGGCCAACGTCCAGGCCGGGGTTGCGCTCCCGCAACGCGTCGATCAGGCCGACCACCAGGGAGATGGGCTTGACCCCGTGCAGGGCACCGGTGTCCCGGCCGCGTCCGCGCGGGGTGCGGACCGCGTCATAGACGTACGCCTCAGAGAGCACGGGCGATCAACTCCTTCATGATCTCGTTGGTGCCGCCGTAGATCTTCTGGACGCGGGCGTCGGCGTACATCCGGGCGATCGGGTACTCCGTCGTGTAGCCGTAGCCGCCGAAGAGTTGGAGGCACCGGTCGACGACCTCACACTGCCCCTCGGTGAGCCACGACTTCGCCATCGCCGCTGTGGAAACGTCCAGGTCACCACGCGTGTGGCGGACGATGCAGTCGTCCAGGAAGACGCGGCTGACCCGGGCGCGGGTGGCGCACTCGGCGAGCACCATTCGGGTGTTCTGGTGACCCATCAGGGTCTTACCGAAGGCGGTGCGCTCCTTGGCGTACGCGACGGTCAGCGCGACCGCCCGTTCCATGGCGGCGACCGCGCCGACGCCGATGACCAGCCGTTCCTGCGGCAGTAGCTGCATGAGCTGGACGAAGCCCAGCCCTTCGGCGCCGCCGAGCAGGTTGGCCGCCGGCACCCGGAACTCGTCGAAGAACAACTCCGCAGTGTCGTTGGCGTGCAGGCCGATCTTGGACAGCAGTCGACCCCGCCGGAAGCCCTCCGGGTCGCCGCCCACCTCGCAGACCAGCAGCGAGACGCCGGCCGCCCGCTGCTCGGGGTCCGTCTTCACAGCCACGATGACCAGGTCGGCCACACCACCGTTGGTGATGAACGTCTTCGCGCCGGTCACCAGGTAGTCGTCGCCCTCGCGGACCGCCCGGGTACGCATCGCCTGAAGATCCGAGCCCCCGTCCGGCTCGGTCATCGCGATGGCGCCGACCAGCTCACCGCTGCACAGGCCGGGTAGCCAGCGTCGCTTCTGCTCCTCGCTGCCGTACGCCACCAGGTAACCGGTGACGATGCCACTGTGGACGGCCAGGCCGAGGCTGCTCTCCCCGGCGTACGCCTGCTCGTGCAGCAGCACCGCCTCGTGGGTGAACCCGCCGCCCCCACCGCCGTACTCCTCCGGGACCGACAGGCCGAGCAGCCCCAGCTCACCGGCGCGCCGGTAGTGCTCGCGGTCCGGATGGCCCTGCTCCTGAAGGCGCTCGGCGTGCGGCAACACCTCCTTGGTGAAGAAGGTGCGGGCCAGTTCGGCCAGGTCGTCATGCTCCGGCTCGCGCCACTGGGAGGGGGAGCCGTCGGGCGGGGGGGTCGGCATGTGCACCACCCTCGCGCGCTGTTGGCGGCATGTCAATAAGTCGTGATCAGCCGCCGGGCCCCGGTGGCCAGGCACACGTCGGGACGTCCGGTCCGCAACCCGGCGCCGCTGGGCGGGATCCGCCAGGGTTGACTGGGGCTACGGCAGTACGAGATCGCCGGCCCAGGCCCCAGACATCGTCGATCATGGAGTTGTGGTGCTTCACAAAGAGGGAACGCGCGGCCATGTCGCCCACCACAACTCCATGATCGACGGTCGTCCGGGCGGCACGCGGGCCGGGAAGGCTGCGCGCCGACGGGGAGGCTGCCACTGTCGTGTACGCGGAGATCTTGGACAGTTTCCGTTACGAGCTAACGGAAACTGTCCAAGATTGCGGGAGCATGCCCCGCCCCGAGGCGTGCGTGGTGCGGGGCGCGGGGTTGTGGAGGTGCATCGATCGCGCGAACCCGCTGCTGTCAGACATCACTGGCGGGCGGCGAGTGGGGGCGCGAGGCGGAGCGTGCGAACTACTCGGCCTCGTCGCCGTCGGTGGGGCGCGGCGGGCGGTGCTCGGCGATCCACGCCTCGACATCAGCACGCAGCCAGACCGTCGTGCCGTGCAGCCGTTGGAACGGCGCGGGCAAGGTCGGGTAGCGGATGAGCTGGCGCATGCGGGTCCGGCTCACGCCGAGCAGGTCTTGCAGCTCGTGAGGACCGACCAGCGGACCCGGGACTTCACCCATCACTTGACGGTAGTCAACGCGGCGCTCTACTCCGAGGCGTCCAATCTGCGCCACCTGGGCCGACACCTGGTCCGGCGTCGCCGGGGCCTGTGGTGATCATGGTGACGAACGGCGGCTGGTCGGTGAGCTGTCGATAGGGTCGGGCAGATGAGTGTCGAGACGGCTCCGCGCCGCCGCCGTCTGGAGCCGGACGCCCGGCGTGGGCAGATCCTGGCCTGCGCGGTCCGGCTGTTCGGTGAGCGCCCGTACGCGGACGTGTCGACCACCGACGTCGCCCGTGAGGCAGGTGTCGCTCGCGGCCTGGTCAACCACTATTTCGGTGCGAAGAAGGACCTCTATCTGGAGGTCGTCCGGGTCATGGTGACCATCCCCGAGGTCGCCCTGGAGCGGCTGCCCAAGGGTGATCTCCGGACCCGGGTCGACGCCAGCGTCACCTGGTTCCTCGACGTGGTTTCCCGGCACAGCACCTCGTGGCTGGCGGCGGTCACCGCCCGGGGAATGGGCGGCGACGCCGACGTGGAGCGGGTGCTCGCCGAGGCCGAGGAGGTCGCCGCGGACCGCATGCTGGTCGCCGTCGGGCTGGCCGGCGAGGCGGAGCACCGCGAGGAGCTGCGCGGGATGGTCCGGGCGTACGGGGGTCTGGCCACCTCGACCGCCCGCGAATGGCTTCAACGTGGCGCGCTGACCCGCGCCCAGGTGCACCTACTGCTCACCACGACCCTGCTGACAATCGTCGAACAGGTCATCCCGCAGGTGCTCGCCGTGGACGGTTCGACCCGGCCGGCCGAGCCTCAGCCTTAGCGGCTGGACCTTCGGCCTGGGGCGTAGCAAGCAGCAGCCCGGACCCGCACCCGGTCTCGGGTCGGGCCGCCCTGCCCTGGCCAAGTGGCGTGCCGGCTCACCTTCAGCCGGCGGTCCTCGGTGTGCCCGACCTGTGGTGTGCCGCAGGCCACGGGCGTGATGATCGCAGTGAAATAGGCATAGTGGCTATGGTTATTTCAATGGTCGGCGGGTACCCATCCGCGACATGCGGGCGATCGCGTCACCGAGGAGGAGACATGACCACATCTGCCCTGTCCTACGAGGTCTTTGTCTCGGACGGTCCGGTGCGAGCGGGTGACCAGCGCATGCCGGACGGGTCACGGATCCACTGGAATCCGGTCTCTTCAACGTTGATCTTCGGAGCCGAGGAGGCGCTCCTCGTGGATCCACCGTTCACCCACGAGCAGATCTCGAAGGTGGGCGACTGGATCGCACAGTCGGGTAAGCGGCTGACGTACATCTACGCCACCCACGGGCATGGCGACCACTGGTTCGGCGCGGGTGAGCTGGTCAAGCGCTTCCCCGGCGCGGTCACCTACGCGACGCCCGGCACCATCGAGGTCATGCACCAGCAGGCCACCGTCGGACGGAGCGAGTTGTTCGACCGGGTCTTCCCCGGCCTCATCCCGGAGTCGCCGGTCGATGCGGTGTCCGTGCCGGCCGAAGGGTTCCTGCTCGAGGGCAATCTCATCCAGCCCGTCGAGACCGGACACACCGACACCGATCAGACCACTGTCCTGCACGTTCCGTCGATCGGCCTGGTGGTCGCCGGTGACGTGGTCTACAACGGGGTTCACCAGTACATCGTGGAGACGGTCGACGGCGGCCTAAGGCATTGGCTTGACGCCCTCGACCGCGTCGAAGCGCTCGCGCCGCGCGCAGTCGTCGCCGGCCACAAGAATCGGGACCGCCCCGACGACCCGGCAAGCATCGACCTGACACGGGAGTACCTGCTGAACGTGGAGCGACTGCTGGCCGAGAAGTCGACAGCCCGCGAGTTCTTCGACGAGATGGTGCGGCTCTACCCAGACTGGGTGAATCCGGGACCGGCGTGGTACGGGGCACTTGCCCTGCTCGGGAAGTGAGCTGATGACGCCCTCCATGCCCGAACGCACGGTCGATGCGGTGGCCGGGCCGTGGATCGCCACCGCGAGGTACGGCATCGACCACGCCCCGGGCGGCCTCGGGCTCGTCCAGGATCTGCTCAACACGATCTCGGCCGGCGCGCCACGGCATCCGGACCTCCTGGACGATCTGGGCAGCGCTACCGAGTGGGCACGGGTGGCCGTCGGGCAGTGGTCGACGGCCACCGGGCGCCCGGCGCCCGACGTCACGCTCGACGCCGCGGGGCTCCGGGCACTACGGATCTTTCGCGAGGAGCTGCTGGACGAGATCGATGCCAGGCTCCACGTCACGCCCGACCCCGGGCAACCCGTCACGGCGTCGTACCGGGTTTCGACCGGATCTCGTACCAGCGGCGCCACCCTCCGACTCGATCGAGGCGGATCCGTCCACCTCGACCCGGCCGGGGTCGGTGCCGATCTGCTGGTCTCGCTCGTCCTCGCCACGCTGTTCGAGGCGCAGCTCGCCGACGTCGGACGGCGGATCAAGACCTGCCGCAACCCCCGCTGCCGAGTGGCGTTCTACGACCGCTCCCGCAACAACAGCGGAGTCTGGCACTCCGTACGCGCCTGTGGGCACCCGACCAACCTGCGCGCCCATCGCGCGCGGCAGCGGCAGGTGGGCTGACTCAGCCGATCAGGCGGCCCGCCGCTCGTCGGCCTCGCCGGTGCGGGTGGATCGACCGGCATGCGCCGCCGGTGCCGCGTACCGATCGGCGGCCTGCACTGGATAGGACTCGGGGCCTACCACGCGCAGCGGCCGGTCCACCTCGTCGGCCCCAAACCGCCAGCGCGACGGTGTCGGCTGCCGTTGTGGTGCCGGGCCACCGGGGCGCAGCCCGGGCCGGGACAGCAGCACGGTGATCAGGTAGCCGACCACCAGGAAGCCGTGGCTGATCAGCCGTTCCCCGCCCACCGAACCGGTGGCCAGGTCGTTTACCGACAGCAGCAGCAACGTGCCGACGAACGCGCTGAGCATCGGCAGCAGCCCGGCGGGTGGGCTGCGGCGCAGCGCCACGAAGAGGAAGCCCGCGCCCACTGCCACGTTCCACGCCGCCGACTCGTGCCACAGGTGCTGGCCGGTGGGGTGCAGGTGATCGGCGGTCGCGCCCCGGCCCACCTGGGCCAGACCGAGCACCAGTTGCACAGCGCCGAGCAGCCCGAGCGCCGACCGCAGGCCGGCGACGAGCGGGCCACGTCCGAAGGCCGCGCGCAACCCGGCGGCGAGCTGGCCCCGTCCGGGCACCTTCCGCAGGCCGGCGACCAGCGGGCCACGCCGCCACAGTGACCGGCGGGCCGGGGCCGCGCTGGCGGCGGCGAGGATCGCCGCCGTCCGGTCGGGCACCTCAACCACCAATCGGGTACGGACCCGACGGGTCACCGCGGCCGCCGCCGTGAACCAGGCCCGGCACTCGGCACACCCGTCGAGGTGCCCCTGCACCGCCGTCAGTTCGGCGGCGGTCTCCTCCCCGTCCAACTGCGCGGACAGGACCTCCCGCCACTGCTCACACCCCATGTACCGGTAGTCGCTCCGGCAGCCGCTCCGGTTCCCGGCGACAGTGACTGGTTGTGGAATACTCGCCGGATCATGACGCGTTACGGCCTGCTGATCCTGCCCGCCACCAACCGGGTGTACGCCCGCGCCGCCGTCGACCTCACCCGAGCCGAGCTGGAGATCTTCGGCCGCTCGGCGCTGGACGGCCGGATCGGCGAACTGGACACCGAGGTCGTCGGAGGGGCGTCCTACATCACCTTCACCGGCGACGGGCTGACCGAGCGTGACCTGGCCGTCCTGGGTAACCTCTCCGCCGGGTACGCGTTGTTCGAGATCGTCGGTGAGCTGTTGCGGCCGATCGAGTGGAGCCGTCTGGACCGCTACGACGACGATCTGCTCACCATCCAGAAGTACCCGGGCAAGACCAACGAGCAGTTCACCAAGCTGCTGCTCAACGTCACACTGCTCGCCTCGGACTGGGCCGTCGAGATGACCAGCCGCCGGTTTCGGGTGCTCGACCCGCTCTGTGGTCGGGGCACCACCCTCAACCAGGCGCTCATGTACGGCTTCGACGCCGCCGGGATCGAGCGCGACCAGAAGGACGTCGAGGCGTACCGGGCGTTCATCACCACCTGGCTGAAGCAGAAGCGGGTCAAGCACCGGGTGCTGGAGTCGGGGCCGGTGCGGCGGGAGCGCAAGGTGGTCGGCCGGCGGGTGCGGATCGAGCTGGCGCCGACCCGTGAGGAGCACAAGGCCGGCCAGACGCAGTTGCTGGACGTGGTCAACGCCGATACGGCCCGGTCGGCGGAGTTCTTCCGCCCGGAGACCGTGGACCTGGTCGTCGCCGACGCGCCGTACGGCGTGCAGCACGGCAGTCGTACCGCTGGGCAGGGGTTGACCCGCGACCCGCTGTCGTTGCTCGCGGACGCCGCGCCGGTCTGGGCCCGGTTGTTGCGCCCCGGCGGTGCGCTCGGGATCTCCTGGAACACCCACGTCGCCAGTCGGGACGACGCGGCGACGGCGTTGGCCGACGCCGGCCTGACAGTGGTCGACTCTGAGCCCTACCGCGCGCTGCGGCACCGGGTGGACCAGTCGATCATGCGCGACGTGCTGGTGGCCCGCCGTCCGGCCTGATCCGGCCCCGCACCTCTCACCGCCCAGCGCCGCGCCGCCGCCCAGCGACGACGCCGGAGCCGCGCCCGGCCTCTCTCCATCCTTTGCTCTGCTTCAACCCACGCAATGGTTTGGGCGCCTCTCTGTTGCGCCCGTTGAAGCAGAGCAAAGGACGCGCAACTGGCCCTGGCCGCCCCGCGGACCACCGAGGGTCTGTGCCGCATTTCACCTGTTCAGTGGGCAGGTGTGAAAACCACGTCAAGAAAAGGTTCGCCCCCGTCATGGTCGCGTTATGACCCCTGCCGTCCGGCGGGTGGTGGGGCTTTGATTGCCCGGCGCGACCGGAAGGCGGTCGCGACGAACCTTTCCGGCTGAGGAGTCAGCGTGTCTGACGTGGTGTTCGTGGTCCTGACGGTGGTGCTGTTCGCAGTGCTCGCCCTGGTGGTCCGGGCGGTGGAGAAGCTGTGAACGCTGTCAACGCCGTCGGTCTGGTGCTCGCGGTCGTCCTGGGCGCGTTCCTGGTGTTCGCCCTGCTGTTTCCGGAGCGCTTCTGATGACCATGACAACAGCGGGCGTCATCTTCGTGTTGACGCTGGTGGCGGCCCTGGTCGCCGTTTACAAGCCGTTCGGCGACTACATGTTCCGGGCGGTCTCCGGCACGAAGCAGTCGCGGGTCGAGCGGGGAGTCTTCCGTCTGGTGGGGGTCAACCCGGCCGCCGAGCAGACCTGGGGTGTGTACGCCCGCAGCGTGCTGGCGTTCTCCGCGGTCTCGATCCTGTTCCTGTACCTGTTCCAACGGGTGCAGAACCACCTGTGGCTGTCGCTGGGGTTCGACCCGGTGGTGCCGCACGGCGCGTGGAACACTGCCGTGTCGTTCGTGACCAACACGAACTGGCAGTCGTACTCGGGTGAGTCGACGATGGGCCACCTGGTGCAGATGGCCGGCCTGGCAGTGCAGAACTTCGTCTCGGCGGCGGTCGGCATCGCTGTGGCTGTCGCGTTGGTACGCGGCTTCGCCCGCAGCCGCACCGGGCAGCTCGGCAACTTCTGGGTCGACCTGACCCGGATCACGCTGCGGATCCTGCTGCCGATCGCGGTGCTCGGCGCGATCGCGCTGATGATCGGCGGGGCGGTGCAGAACCTGTCCGCCGGCACCGACGTGAGCACGCTGACCGGTGGCACCCAGACCATCACCGGTGGTCCGGTGGCCAGCCAAGAGGTGATCAAGGAGCTGGGCACCAACGGTGGCGGCTTCTACAACGTCAACAGTGCGCACCCGTTCGAGAACCCCACCACCTGGACGAACTGGCTGGAGATTTTCCTGATCTTCCTGATCCCGTTCAGCCTGCCCCGGGTCTTCGGCCGGATGGTCGGGCAGAACCGGCAGGGCTATGCCATCGCCGCGGTGATGGGCATCCTCGCGTTCCTCAGCGTCGCCATCACCAACATCTTCGAGCTGGCCGGCCACGGCACGGTGCCGCAGGCGGTCGGCGCGGCGATGGAGGGCAAGGAGGTGCGGTTCGACGTGTCGAACTCGGCCACCTTCGCCGCCGCCACCACGCTCACCTCGACCGGTGCGGTGAACTCGTTCCACGATTCGTTCACCTCGCTCGGCGGCATGATGACGATGGTCAACATGATGCTCGGCGAGGTCGCGCCGGGCGGCACCGGTTCGGGGCTGTACGGCCTACTCATCCTCGCGGTGATCACGGTCTTCGTGGCCGGCCTGATGGTGGGTCGCACTCCCGAGTACCTGGGCAAGAAGATCGGGTCGCGCGAGATCAAGTTCGCCTCGCTCTACTTCCTGATCACGCCGATCCTGGTGCTCGTCGGCACGGCGGCCGCGTTCGGCACCGGCAACAACTCCACGGCGCTCAACGTCGGCCCGCACGGCCTCTCCGAGGTGCTGTACGCGTTCACCTCGGCCAGCAACAACAACGGCTCGGCGTTCGGCGGCATCACAGTCAACACGACCTGGTGGGACACAGCGCTCGGGTTGTGCATGCTGCTGGGCCGGTTCCTGCCGCTGATCTTCGTGCTCGCGTTGGCCGGCTCGCTGGCCCGCCAGGCACCCACCCCCGCGTCCGAGGGCACCCTGCCGACCCACCGACCGCTGTTCATCGGCATGGTCGTCGGCGTCACTGTGGTCCTCGTCGCGCTGACCTTCCTGCCCGCGCTCGCGCTCGGTCCGCTGGCAGAGGGGCTCTGACCATCATGAGGAACGAGGACATGTCCGTCACGTCCGCCCCGACAGAGCAACTCCCCGGCACGCCCGCCACCCAGGGCAACCGGATCGGCGGGGGCCTGCTCGACCCCAAGCAGTTGATCCGGTCCCTGCCGGACGCGGTCCGCAAGCTCAACCCCCGCACGCTGTGGCGCAACCCGGTGATGCTGATCGTGGAGGTCGGCGCGGCCTTCACCACGGTCCTGGCGGTGATCGACCCGTCGGTGTTCGCCTGGGCGATCACCATCTGGCTCTGGCTGACAGTGGTCTTCGCCAACCTGGCCGAGGCGGTCGCCGAGGGTCGGGGCAAGGCCCAGGCCGCCACCCTGCGGCAGGCGAAGAAGGACACCATCGCCACCCGGCTGATCGACTGGAAGCCGGGCGCGCGGGCCAACACCTACCGCGATGAGGCGGTGCCCGCGCCGGACCTGCGTCAGGGCGACGTCGTGCTCGTCGAGGCGGGCGGCATCATCCCCGGCGACGGCGACATCGTCGAGGGCATCGCCAGCGTCGACGAGTCGGCCATCACCGGCGAGTCCGCCCCGGTCATCCGGGAGTCCGGCGGCGACCGCAGCGCGGTCACCGGCGGCACCAAGGTGCTCTCCGACCGGATCATCGTGAAGATCACCCAGAAGCCGGGGGAGAGCTTCATCGACCGGATGATCGCCCTGGTCGAGGGGGCCAACCGGCAGAAGACGCCTAACGAGATCGCGCTGAACATCCTGCTCGCCGCGCTCACTGTCATCTTCCTGCTGGCCGTCGTCACCCTCCAGCCGCTGGCCATCTTCTCCAAGGCGTACCAGGCGGCGGCGCCGGACAGCGGGGCGATCACCGACTCCGGTGTGACCGGCGTGGTGCTGATCTCGCTGCTGGTCTGCCTGATCCCCACCACCATCGGCGCGCTGCTCTCCGCCATCGGCATCGCCGGCATGGACCGGCTGGTGCAGCGCAACGTCCTGGCCATGAGCGGCCGGGCCGTCGAGGCGGCCGGCGACGTCAACACCCTGCTGCTGGACAAGACCGGCACCATCACGCTGGGCAACCGGCAGGCCGCCGAGTTCGTACCGGTGGAGGGGGTCGACCCCGCGGCGCTGGCCGACGCCGCGCAGCTGTCCAGCCTGGCCGACGAGACCCCGGAGGGGCGCTCGGTGGTCGTCCTGGCGAAGAACGAGTTCGGGCTGCGCGAGCGCGAGCCGGGCGTGATGCCGCACGCCACCTTCGTACCGTTCACCGCGCAGACCCGGATGAGCGGCGTAGACCTCACCCCGGACGCCAGCGTGGACGCCGGCGCGGTGGGCACGGCCCGCCGGGTCCGCAAGGGCGCCGCCGCCGCGGTGATGAAGTGGGTACGGGAGAACGGCGGCCACCCGACCGAGCAGGTCGGCGAGATCGTGGACGCGATCAGCGGCACCGGCGGCACCCCGCTGGTGGTCGCCGAGCACGTCGACGGTGCGCCCGCCCGAGCGCTTGGCGTCATCCACCTCAAGGACGTGGTCAAGTCCGGCATGCGGGAGCGGTTCGACGAGATGCGCCGGATGGGCATCCGAACCGTGATGATCACCGGCGACAACCCGCGCACCGCGAAGGCGATCGCCGACGAGGCCGGGGTGGACGACTTCCTGGCCGAGGCGACACCGGAGGACAAACTCGCGCTGATCAAGCGGGAGCAGGAGGGTGGCCGCCTGGTCGCGATGACCGGTGACGGCACCAACGACGCGCCGGCGCTCGCGCAGGCCGACGTCGGGGTGGCCATGAACACCGGCACGTCGGCTGCCAAGGAGGCCGGCAACATGGTCGACCTCGACTCCGACCCGACCAAGCTGATCGAGATCGTGGAGATCGGCAAGCAGTTGCTGATCACGCGCGGCGCGCTGACCACCTTCAGCATCGCCAACGACATCGCGAAGTACTTCGCGATCATCCCGGCCATGTTCGCCGGCCTCTACCCGAGCCTGGACGCGCTGAACATCATGCGGCTGTCCAGCCCGGAGTCGGCGATCCTGTCCGCTGTCATCTTCAACGCCCTGGTGATCATCGCGCTGATCCCGCTCGCCCTGCGTGGCGTGCGGTACCGGCCGGCCGCCGCGTCGAAGCTGCTCAGCCGCAACCTGCTGGTCTACGGGCTGGGCGGCATCATCGTGCCGTTCATCGGGATCAAACTCATCGACCTGCTCATCCAGTTCATCCCGGGGATTTCGTGATGCGCCTACCCACCTGGATCGCCCAACACCTCGCCGCGCTGCGCGCCGTACTCGTCTTCACCGTGCTGCTCGGCCTGGTCTACCCGCTGGCCCTGGTAGCGCTCGGTCAGCTACCCGGCCTCAACCACAAGGCCGACGGCTCGCTGATCTCCTCGGGAGGGACGACCGTCGGCAGCGCGCTGATCGGTCAGTCCTTCACCGACGCGGACGGCAACCCCGTCGCCAGGTACTTCCAGTCCCGCCCCTCCGCCGCCGGCGACGGCTACGACCCGACCTCCACCTCGGCCAGCAACCTGGGCCCGGAGAGCGTTGTCGACACCATCGCCACCGACCCGGAGGAATCCAGCGAGAGCCTGCTCACCCAGGTGTGCGGGCGCAGCAAGTCGGTCGGCGAGCTCAACGGCGTCGACGGCGGGCGCCCGTACTGCACCGACGACGGAGTGGGCGCCGTGCTCGCGGTCTTCCGCGCCGACGGCCTGACCGGCCCGGTCACCCGGGTGGTCAGCGTCAACCAGGCCGCCCCGGCGACGCCCTTCGTCACCGAGTACCAGGGGGTGACTGTGGAGCCGGCCCAGCCGGGCGAGGACTACGTGGCCGCCGGCGGGGTGGTCACCCCGATCCGGGGCGACGCGCCCGCCGACCCGGCGGTGCCCGCCGACGCGGTCACCGCCAGCGCCAGCGGTCTCGACCCGCAGATCAGCCCGGCGTACGCCGAACTGCAGGTGAACCGGGTCGCGCGGGAGCGCGGCGCGGACCCGGCGGCGGTCCGCAAGCTGGTCGAGGAGCACACCGGCGGGCGTGGGCTGGGCTTCATGGGCGCGCCCGGCGTCAACGTGCTGGAGCTCAACCTCGCGCTCGACAAGCAGTTCGCCGCACGCTGAGCACTCTCGCGGGCGGGGCCGTGCCGACCGGCGCGGCCCCGCCCGCCCATCTGACCAGGGAGGATGGTCCCCGTGCCACGCGGAGAACTGCGCATCTATCTGGGGGCCGCCCCCGGCGTCGGCAAGACGTACGCCATGTTGGAGGAGGCCCAGCGGCGGGCCGCGCGCGGCACCGACGTGGTGATCGGTTTCGTGGAGACCCACGGCCGTCAACACACCGCCGCGATGCTCGGCGACCTGGAGCAGGTGCCCCGCCGCACCATTGACTACCGCGGTGCGGCGTTCACCGAGATGGACCTGGACGCGGTGCTGGCCCGCCGGCCACAGATCGCTGTGGTCGACGAGCTGGCGCACAGCAACGTGCCCGGTTGTCGGCACGACAAGCGCTGGCAGGACGTCCAGGAGCTGCTCGACGCCGGGATCGACGTGCTGTCCACTGTCAACGTGCAGCACCTGGAGTCGGTGAACGACGTCGTCGCGCAGATCACCGGCACCACCCAGCGGGAGACCGTGCCGGACGAGATCGTCCGCGCCGCCGAGCAGGTGGAGCTGGTCGACATGACCCCGGAAGCGTTGCGTCGGCGGATGGCGCACGGCAACATCTACCGACCCGACAAGATCGACGCCGCGTTGGGCAACTACTTCCGGGTCGGCAACCTCACCGCCCTGCGCGAGCTGGCGCTGCTCTGGCTGGCCGACAAGGTCGACGAGCAGCTCGACCGCTACCGCAGCCAGCAGGGGATCGCGGCCACCTGGGAGGCTCGGGAACGGGTGGTGGTCGCGCTGACCGGTGGCCCGGAGGGTGAGACGCTGATCCGTCGTGCGGCCCGGGTCGCGGCCCGCAGCAAGGGCGCCGACCTGCTCGCCGTGCACGTGGCCCGCAGCGACGGCCTGGCCGGCGCCGACCCGGCCCAGTTGGCCCGGCAACGAGTGCTGGTGGAGAGCCTGGGCGGCACGTACCACCAGGTGCTCGGCACCGACGTGCCGGCCGCGCTGCTGGACTTCGCCCAGGGCGTGAACGCCACCCAGTTGGTGCTGGGGGCCAGCCGGCGGGGTCGCCTCGCGCAGATCTTCGCCAGGGGTGTCGGGGTGACCACCACAGCGCTCTCCGGCTCGATCGACGTTCACCTGGTCACCCACAAGCAGGCCGGCAAGGGTCGCCGGGCGGCGGCCGTACCGGCGGCGCTGTCCCGACGCCGCAGGCTGCTCGGCTTCGGCCTGGCGGTGCTGGGCATGCCGCTGCTCACAGTGCTGCTGAAGACACTGCCCGACCTGACGCTGACGAACGACATCCTGCTGTTCCTCGCCGGGGTCGTCGGGGTCGCGCTGGTCGGCGGGGTGTGGCCGGCCCTGGTGGCCGCGCTCGGCGGCTCGCTGCTGCTCAACTGGTTCTTCACGCCGCCGTTCCGCACGCTGACCATCGCCGAGGCGGACAACCTGCTCGCCCTGGCCGTCTTCGTCGGGGTGGCCCTCGCGGTGAGCTGGATCGTCGACGTTGCTGCCCGTCGTACCCGGGAGGCCGCGCGGGCCGCCGCCGACGCGCAGACCCTCGCCGCCGTCGCCGGTGGCGTGCTGCGCGGCGAACGTCCGCTGCCCGCACTGCTCGATCAGCTCCGGGAGACCTTCGGGCTGCGCGCGGTGAGCGTGCTGGAGTTGGCCGAGGAGGCCAGCGGGCGACCAGAACGGGCCCGCGAGGAGCACGCCTGGTGTGTGGTGGCCAGCGTCGGCGAGCAGCCGGCCTGCACGCCTGACGCTGGCGAGACGGCGGTACCTGTCGACGACCGGATCACCGTCGTGCTCAGCGGCCGGCGGTTGGAGGCCGCCGACCGGCGGATCGTCGAGGCGTTCGCCGCCCAGGCCGCCGTCGCGCTGCGCCAGGAACGGCTCGCCCAGGAGGCCGCCACCGCCCGGCCCCTCGCCGCCGCCGACCGGATGCGCACCGCGCTGCTCGCGGCGGTCAGCCACGACCTGCGTACGCCACTGGCGTCCGCGAAGGCGGCAGTGACCAGCCTGCGCAGCCACGACATCGAGTTCGACGAGTCCGACCGCGAGGAGCTGCTGGAGACCGCCGAGGAGTCGCTGGACCGGCTCGCCCGGCTGGTCGGCAACCTCCTGGACATGAGCCGGCTCCAGGCGGGCGTGCTGGGCATCTCGGCGACAGCTATCGGCCTGGAGGACGCCGTACCCCTGGCGTTGGACGAACTTGGTCCGGCGGCCGCGACCGTCGGGACGGACATCCCGGCCGACCTGCCGGCCGCCACCGCCGACCCGGGCCTGCTGGAACGGGTGCTTGTCAACATCGTCGCCAACGCGCTGCGCTACAGCCCGCCGGATCAACCGCCCACGATCACCGCCAGCGCGCACGCCGGCCAGGTGGAGCTGCGGGTGATCGACAGGGGGCCGGGCATCCCGGAGGACCAGTGGGAGCACGTCTTCCTGCCGTTCCAACGTCTCGGCGACCGGGACAACCAGACCGGCGTCGGTCTCGGGCTTGCCCTGTCCCGGGGGTTGGCCGAGGCGATGGGTGGCAGCATCACCCCGGAGACCACGCCCGGCGGTGGGCTCACCATGGTGCTGCGGCTGCCCGCCGCGCCGACCAGCTCGGAGGGGCCGCAGGAATGACGCGCATCCTGGTCGTCGACGACGAACCGCAGATCCTGCGCGCCCTGCGCATCAATCTGCGCGCCCGCAGGTACGACGTGGA
Organism: Micromonospora sp. NPDC048843; assembly: GCF_040649965.1. NCBI lineage: Bacteria > Bacillati > Actinomycetota > Actinomycetes > Micromonosporales > Micromonosporaceae > Micromonospora > Micromonospora sp. NPDC048843. The sequence goes on along the minus strand of NZ_JBEZGJ010000005.1, from coordinate 46,801 downwards.
TGTCGCCGGCACCGGGGCCGCCGCGTTGAAGGCCGCCGCCAGCCACCCGCCCGACCTGGTGGTGCTGGACCTCGGCCTGCCCGACATCGACGGCGTGGAGGTGATCCGGGGCCTGCGCGGGTGGACCACAGTGCCGATCATCGTGCTCTCCGGCCGGGCCGGCAGCGAGGACAAGGTCGCGGCGCTGGACGCGGGCGCCGACGACTACGTCACCAAGCCGTTCGGGGTCGAGGAGTTGCTGGCCCGCATCCGCGCGGTGACCCGCCGCCTGGGCGCGCCCAGCGAAGCGGTGCCGGCTCTGCGGATCGGCCAGCACACAGTCGACCTGGCCGACCACAGCGTGCTGCGTGACGACGGCACCGAGGTCAAGCTGACCCCCATCCAGTGGAGCGTGCTGGAGAAGCTGCTGCGTCACCCCGGCAAGTTGGTCAGCCAACGTCAGCTCCTCCAGGACGTGTGGGGGCCGGAATACCAGAACGAGACCAACTACCTGCGGCAGTACCTGGCCCAGCTTCGGCGCAAGCTGGAGGACGACCCGGCCCGCCCCCGCCACCTCATCACCGAGCCGGGAATGGGTTACCGCTACCGGCCGTGAACCGTTGACACCCGCCGGCAGAGATTGAAGAATTTCTCTCGCAGCGGCAGCGGCGTGCTTCTGTAACCGTCCCCTTCACCGGTTACCCCTCGGGAGCCCGCCGTGTCCGTGCCCCTGCCCCTGCCCCTGTCCCGTCGTCGGCTGCTCGTCGCCGGCGGTGCCGGCCTCGTCCTGGCCGGTCTCACCGACCCGTTCCGGGCCGTCCCCGCCCGAGCCGCTGTCACCACCGCCGACCTTGTCGTCTACGGCGCCACCTCCGGCGGGCTGGCCGCCGCGATCACCATGCGCCGGCTCGGCCGCACCGCAGTGGTGGTGGAGCCCACCGGCCACGTCGGCGGGTTGAGCACCGCCGGACTGGGCGCCACCGACACCGGCGTCCAGGCGTCCATCGGCGGGCTGGCCGCCGAGTTCTACCGCCGGGTGTACGTGAAGTACCACGGCGGAACCCTCACGCCGACGTCGCCGCTGCGGATGACCTTCGAACCGCGCGTCGCCACCGCCGTCTTCGCCGAGATGCTGGCTGAGGCGGGCGTGCCGGTGGTCGTCGACGCCCGGCTGGCCGGCCTGGGCCGAACCGGGAACCGGATCACCGAGCTGCGCACCGAGGACGGGTCGATCTACCGGGGCGGGGTGTTCGTCGACGCCACCTACGAGGGGGATCTGCTGGCCATGGCCGGGGTGGGGTTCACCGTCGGGCGGGAGTCCAACGACACCTACGGCGAGACGATCAATGGGGTGCAGTCGCGCAACACCCACCAGTTCGCCTACCCCGTCGACCCGTACGTGACGGCCGGCTCGCCCGCCAGCGGGCTGCTGCCGGGCATCTCCGCCACACCGCTCGCCCCGCAGGGCAGCGGCGACGACAAGATCCAGGCGTACTGCTTCCGGATGTGCCTGACCCAGGCGGCCAACCGGATCCCGTTCGGCAAGCCGTCCGGGTACGACCCGATCCGGTACGAGCTGCTGCTGCGGCACATCCAGGCCGGCTACGCGGGACCGTACTTCACCACCCACTCGGTCGGCGGCGGGAAGACCGACTCCAACAACAACGGTGCCGTGTCGACCGACAACATCGGCTTCAACTACGCGTACCCCACGGCGAGCTGGGCCACGCGCGAGAGCATCATCGCCGAGCACCGCACCTACCAGCAGGGGCTGATGTGGTTCCTGGCCAACGACCCCCGACTGCCGGTGTCGGTCCGCGACTCGACGGCCCGGTGGGGGCTGCCGGTGGACGAGTTCACCGGCACTGGCGGCTGGCCACCGATGCTCTACATCCGCGAGGCACGCCGGATGATCTCCGCGTACGTGATGACCGAGGCCGACTGTCGGGGCCGGGTACGCGCCACCGACTCGGTGGGACTGGCCAGCTACACGATGGACTCGCACAACTGTCAGCGGGTGGTCGTCGACGGCAAGGTGCGCAACGAGGGAGACGTGCAGATCGGTGTGCCGGCACCGTATCCGGTGAGCTACCGCGCGATAGTGCCGCACCAGGCGCAGTGCGCCAACCTGCTGGTGCCGGTCTGCCTCTCGGCGAGTCACATCGCGTACGGCTCGATCCGGATGGAACCCGTGTTCATGATCCTCGGGCAGGCCGCTGCCACAGCGGCGTCCCTGGCGCTCGCCGGGAACCTCGCCGTGCAGGCCGTCTCCGTGCCCGCCCTCCAGACCCGGCTGCGCCAGGACGGCGCGGTGCTGGAGTGGGGCTCCACCAGCGAAGTGATCCTGGACAACGCCGCGTCCAACGGCATCACCCGGGCCGGGACCTGGCTGCGCAGCACCAGCATCGGCGGCTACTACGGCCCCGACTACGAGCACGACGGCAACACCGCCAAGGGCGTCAACCGGCTGCGGTTTCGACCGACGCTACCGGCCTCCGGGTCATGGACGGTGCAGTTGCGCTGGACCGCGGACCCGAACCGCGCGACGAACGTGCCGGTCGACATCGCGTACTCCGGGGGGTTGGTCACCCGGACGGTCAACCAGCGACAGTCCGGCGGCCAGTGGGTGCCGTTGGGCACCTACCAGTTCACTGCGGGCAGCGACGGAAGCGTGCTGATCCGCACCGAGGACACCGACGGCCACGTGGTCGCGGACGCGGTGCGCTTCGTACGCGCCTGACCGAAGGCGGGTGCCGGGTCGACCCGGTCAAGTGGCGGGGCCACCAGCAGCGGGTCGACCTGGATCACCTCGATGCCGAGCGGGCGCAGCATGGTCCGCAGCGCGGGCTCGCACAGCTCTTCCCACTGCTGCTCCGCGCCCATCGCGGCGACCAGTAACTCCGGTCGGGTGAAGGCGATGCCCACCCGTTGCCCCTGCGGCGAACGGCCGGTCCGCACCGTCCGCACCAGCCGTCCCGGCAGGTCGCGCACCGGAACGGCGAAGATCATCGGGGCCTCGTCCATTGTCGGGTTGGTCCTTTCCACACGTGTCGCGAGAGCGGCAGTCACCGGCGGCGGCGCCAGGGCACTGGTCATCGGCTGAATCGTTCGAGGTCGCGGGCGAAGCGGCGGATCGTCGCGGCCCGTGCCCAGGTCGGCGCGGGCACCGCGACGACCGGCACGGCCGCACGGGTCACGCAGTACCGGGTGACGTGGCCACGGGACCGGCCGAACCGGCCGCGATCCGGGCTGCCGACGACCAGCAGATCGGAATCGCGGTGCGCGTGGTCGACAAGCACCTGCCCGGCGTACCCCTGAGTGGCCACCAGCCGCACTGTCACGTCCCGGGGCAGGCCACCGAGCGCCGCGTCGAAGACGCCACGCAGGTAGACCAGGGCCGCCCGGTCGCACTCGTCCTGCCACCGCCAGGTCAGGGTGCCAGGCCGCCACGTCGGCGCGAAGACCCAGGCGCGGACGGCGTCCACCTGCGCGCCGTCGCGGCGGGCCAGTCCCATCGACCGGCGCAGCGCCTGCATCCCGGCGAACGAGCGGTCGACTCCCACCACGATCCGGTGAACACCAGTGCGGCGGTTCATGCGGCGGACCCCACCCAGGCCGGACTTTCCTTTGCGGTACGCGGGTCGGTCGGCCTGGTCAGGTCGAGCGCGCGCAGGATGTGGTTGGCCTCCGCCACCTCCACCCCGGCGCGCAGGCGCAGGTCGGCCACGGCGCGGTGCAGCACGGTGATGCTGTCGGCGGAGAGGCGGACCACCGCGTCGACGTCGGCGGCGATCCACCACGCCGCGACCGCGCACGGCTCGCGCCGCAGGTACTCCACCAGGTGACTACCGGGCGCGGACGGACCGAGCCGGACGCTGACCAGCGCCTCGTGCCGCCGCTCCGGCTCGTCCGCTCCTGTCACGGGCTCGCCGGGATCGCTGGCCGTGTCGATACCGGGTGGCGGCTCGCCGCGTTCCCAGCGTGTCATCCGCCAAGGACTCATGGACCCATCGTCACCACCGCGCGACTGCGGAGCACCGGTCGATACGCGGTTTCGACGGGCCACCGCCATTTCTTGACGCCGCGTTCACGGCGGACGCCCAGTCAGTTGCCGGGGTACTCGACGCCCACCAGCCGCTCCGAGGCGGCCCAGAGCCGGGCGGCGTCGTCGGTATTGCGCGCCGAGCGGTAGACGGTCAACTCGGTTGGTGCGCCGGTGAACTGGCCCAGACCGTCCGGGCCGTAGAACCGGCCGCCCTGCGCCTGCGGGCTGGTGGCCGCGTACAGGGCAGGAAGCAGCCCAGCATCCACCGAATGCACCAGGATCCCCCAGTGGGCCAGTCGACCCATGATCGAGTGGTGCAGCGAGGGGCGGCTGCGGCCCAGATTGGGGCCGGACGCGTACAGGTTGGTCATGGTGGTGCCCGGGTGGGCGACATTGCTCACGATGCCCCAGTCACCGGCCTGACTGCGCCGGTCGAGTTCCAGCCCGAAGTGCAGGGTGGCCAGCTTCGAGGCGTTGTAGGCGCGGATCGGCGCGTACCTGCGGTTGCTCTGGAGGTCGCCCCAGTCCAGCCGGCCGGAGCGGGCGGCGCTGCTCGACATCGTGGTGACGCGGGCCTGCCCCGCCCGGAGCAGCGGCAGCAGCCGTCCGGTCAACGCGAAGTGGCCGAGGTGGTTGGTGCCGAACTGGAGCTCGAAGCCCTCTGCGGTGGCATGTCGGGTGGGAGGGGTCATCACGCCCGCGTTGTTGATGAGAAGGTGGATCGGTCGGCCCTCGCCGAGCAGCGTGTCGGCCAGCGCGGCCACCGACCCCAGCGAGGCGAGGTCCAGCGGCCGGGTCGACACGACGGCACCCGGCGCGGCGGCTCGGACGGCCTCCAGCGCGGTGGCGCCCTTGGCCGGGTTGCGGACTGGCAGCACCACCTCGGCACCGGCGCGCGCCAGCCGGGTGGCCAGGCCGAGGCCCAGCCCGTCGCTGCCGCCGGTCACCACGGCGAGCTTTCCGGTCAGTTCCGGAACGGTCAGGTCGAGCACGACAACCCCCAGGTCAACGGTGTCCTTCATTGGTCGCCACCAACACTGGGTCAGACTTCGGCCACCGCCCAGGGTGGTCTTGTCCAGGGATCGGTAGTCCCTGCCTGACGGACCGGTGCCGGACTCGCCGGCCCGGCGAGTAACGTTCCGAACGGACCAAGATCGGCGTACGAGGAGGCACGGTGCTGACGACGACGGTGGACATCCCGACCGGTGACGGAGTGGCGGACGCGAGTCTGACCCGACCGGACGGCGACGGCCCGTTCCCGGCGGTGCTGCTCTTCATGGACGCCTTCGGGCCGCGCCCGCGCCTGGTCGAGATGGCCGAGCGAATCGCCGCCCAGGGCTACCTGGTGTTGACGCCTCACCTGTTCTACCGGGCCGGTAGGGCACCCCTGTTCGACCTGTCCCGCCTCGGCGAGGCCGACCAGCGCGGCGCGCTCTTCGAGAAGATCATGCCGTTGGTCGGCGCGTTGACCCCCGAGGTGATCAGCCGGGACACCGCCGCGTTCCTCGACTTCCTGGCCGCCCGCGACGACGTCCGGCCCGGCCCGGTCGCGATCACCGGTTACTGCATGGGCGGCACGAACGCGCTGCGGGCCATCGAGGCGCACCCGGACCGCATCGCCGCGATCGCCAGCTTCCACGGCGGGCGGATCGTCACCGAGGCGCCGGACAGCCCACACCGGGGCGTCGCCTCGATCACCGGCGAGCTGTACTTCGGGCACGCCGACGCCGACCAGTCGATGACGCCCGAGCAGATCGCCGCGCTGGAGGAGGCGCTCGACGCCGCCGGAGTGCGCTACCGCTCCGAGGTGTACACCGGGGCGCACCACGGCTACACCATGGCCGACACCCCGGCGTACGACGAGCAGGCCACCGAACGTCACTGGGCCGCCCTGTTCGACCTCCTGAACCGCACCCTGCCCGTCAGCTGACCCGCTGTGCCCCCGCTCCGCGATCTTGCACTTTGTGTCGTCGAATTGCCGGCTTAGACCTGCTTTGTCGCGACAGAATCTGCAAGATCGGCGCGAAACTGCGCTGACGGGCGCGCTGCCCGCTCAGCGGCGCAGCAGCACCGGGCCGGCGTCGATGCGGGTGCGGAACAGCGCGTACGGCTTGCGCCGAAGATCCTTGCCCCGCTGGTACTGCGGCTGCCGGTGCAGTTGGTTGGCGGTCACGTAGAGGTACCCGTCGGTGGCCACCGACATAGTGTCCGGCCAGAGCAGTCGCGGGTCGTGCACCAGCGTCTCGTACTCGCCGTCGGGCAGTCGACGCAGCACCGCGTTGTGCTCGTACGAGGTGAGGTAGAGCCGCCCCGCGTCGTCGCTCTCCAACCCGTCCGAGGCGGTGCCCCGGTCGCCCTCGTCGACGACAGTGGCGGCGACCGCCTCCTGGGTGACGCCCGGGTCGGCCAGAGCCTCGGTGGACACGCTGTGCAGTCGTCGGGACGCCAGCGGGCAGTAGTAGAGCCGATCGCCGTCGGCGGAGATAGCGATGCCATCGGAGCCCATGCTCACCGGCTTCGGCGGGCCGTCGGCCGGCCGTTCGAGGAACGGTCGGCCCTCCACCACCGGCCGGAACGACGTCAGCGGCTCCGCCTTGGTGGACGGGTGGTCGTGCAGCCGCCGCCAGGAGGCCCCGCTGGCCAGGTCCACCACGATGATCCCGTTGGGCCCGGAGTCGGCGGAGTCGGTGATGTACGCGACCCCCGCCTCGCCCCGCCGCAGGTCGAAGCGGACGTCATTGAGGTACGTCGTCGGCAGCGCCACGTCCGTCGGGAAGGTGATCACCTGGGCGACCGTGTCGGTGTCCAGGTCGATCCGGACCAGTTTGGGGCCGCCCGGCTTGGTGGGCTGGAACATCGGGCTGCCGGTGTCGAGCACCCAGAGCCGGTCGGCCGGGTCCACCACGATGCTCTGCACCGAGACGAACGCGCCCGCGTCGTCGTTGCCGGACGGGTCGTTCCAGGCCTGGTCGGGGTAGGGCATCTCCTGACCGTCGCGCAGCTCGACGACTGTGGCCGGCACCTCGTCGCCCCACTTGGGGAAGTTGACGAAGATCCGGCCCTGGTGCGAGACGCTCACCCCGGTCGGCATCGGGCCGGTGAAGGTGTGCACCAGCTCCAGCTCGCCCATCGGCTCGTCGCCGACCGGCCCGTTCACGACGTCCGCCCCACTGTGCTCATCGGCTCGCTCCCTACCGGTCGGCTGCTACCGCGCTTCGGTGCGGTTGTTCCCGCCCTGCCGTCCGATATGCCTCCGGTCAGCTCGCTGGCGCGCCGGCCCGCGCAGCGGGCAGGCCGGGCACCGGGACGTCCACCGCGAGCAGCGCGCCGTCCTGGGGGCCCGCCGAGTCCAGCCCCACCCGGGCGGTGCCGATGAAGAGTCGCCGCAGGTCGGGGCCGCCCAGGCAGATGCCGGCCGGCTGCGTGGCGGGCAGCCGGATCTCCCGGTCGAGGGTCCCGTCGGGCCGGTAGCGGCGTACCGCGGAGCCGCCCCACAACGCGATCCAGAGGTGCCCGGCCGCGTCGAGCGTCATGCCGTCCGGGCCGCCGTCGGCGGGGGACAACCGCAGGAACGGCTCCCGCCCGCTCAGGTCACCGGTGGCGGGGTCGACGGTGAACCGGTCGATCTCGCCGCGCGGGGTGTCGGCCAGGTACATGGTGGTGCCGGTCGCGTCGAACGCCGGCCCGTTCGGGATGGTCAGCCCGGTCACCGCGGGGACCGGCTCGGCGCCCGGGGTGAGGCGGAACAGCGCGCCTCCGCCGGGCACCATCGCGTACGTCATGCTGCCGGCCCAGAAGCGGCCGTGCGGGTCGGCGACCGCGTCGTTCATCCGGGTCGGCTCGGGCGCGTCGGCGACCAGCTCGGCGACCGGTCGGGGGTCGCCGGTGGCGGGCAGCACCGCGACGCCGGTCCCGGCGGCGGCCAGCCATTCACCGGGTCGGTCGGCCACCGGGGCGACAGCGCCGAGCGGTACGTCGAGGCGGCGTAGCTCCCGCAGCGGGTTCGGGGCGTCGCCGTCGGTCTCCAACAGTCGCCCGGCCAGCAGGTCGACGAGGACCAGTCGGTCGTCGACCCAGCGCAGGCCCTCACCCAACTCCAGCCGGTCGGTGCTCCAGACGGTCGGCTCGGTCAGCTCCATGGTGCTCCTCCAAAGGATCGTCAGCGGACCGTACCGCCGGGGCCGTGGTCGAGCAGCGCCAGCTCGGCCCGGTCGGGCAGGCCCTCCCAGTCGCCCCGGGTGGCGACAGCGAACGCGCCGGTGGTGACGGCCCGGTCCAGTCGGGCCGACGCGTCGGCGCCGTCGAGCCAGCCGGAGAGCAGCCCGGCGACGAAGGCGTCGCCCGCGCCGACGGTGTCCACCACCGGCACCGTCCGGGCTGGACGGTGGATGGTGCCGGTGGCGCTGTGGCTGGTCGCTCCATCGGCGCCGTGCTTGACCACCACCTCGGCGACGCCGGCCGAGAGTAGCGCCGATGCCGGATCGGTCGCGTCGGTCAGCACCGCCAACTCGTCGTCGGAGGCGATCACCAGGTCGATCGAGGGCAGCAACGGGCGCAGCGCGGCGGCGGCCTCGGCGACCGACCAGAGCCGGTTGCGGTGGTTGACGTCCAGGCAGATCGTGCTGCCGGCGACGCGGGCGCGGCGCACGGCCTCCACCACCGCCTGGTACGGCTCGACGCCGAGAGCGCAGGTGATGCCGGTGACGTGCAGCAGCCGGGGTGGTGGCCCGGGCGCGTCGAAGGCCCGGGTCACGTCGGCCGGGCCCAGGCGGGAGCCGGCCGACCCGGCGCGGTGGTAGGTGACGCGGTTGATGTCGGCGACCCGATTCTCGAAGAGGATCAGGCCGGTGGGGGCGGTCGCGTCGACGCGGGACCAGGTCAGGTCGACACCCTCGGCACGCAGCGTGCGGCGGACCAGCTCGCCGGGCTCGTCGGCGCCGGTGACGCCGACCCAGGCCGGCCGGTGGCCGAGCCGGGCCAGGCCGATCGCCACGTTCGACTCGGATCCGGCGACGGAGATACCGGCGGTGCCGCCCAGTCGCAGTGGGCCGGTGGTGCGGAACGCCGCCATCGTCTCGCCGAGGGTGAGCAGGTCGGTCATGGCCGGACCGCCGCGAGGAAGGCGGCGGCGCGCTCGCGCAGCGCCGTCGTGTCGCCGCCTCGGACGGCGTCGCCGAGCAGCGGCGAACCGACGCCGACGGCTGTCGCGCCCCGCTCGAGGTAGCGCCGAGCGCCGTCGGCGTCGACACCGCCGACCGGCACGAACGCGGTACCGGGGAACGGGTCGCGCAGGGCGCCGAGGTAGTCGGGCCCGCCAAGTGAGGCCGGGAAGAGCTTGATCGCGGTGGCCCCGCCGTCGGTGGCCCGCACCACCTCGGTGGGGGTGAGAGCACCGGCGAGCACCGGCAGCCCGAGCCGGCCGCCCTCGGCGAGGCTCGCCGCGATGGCCGGGGTGACCAGGAAGCCGGCGCCCGCGTCGGCCGCCGCGCGGGCGTCCTCGACGCTGAGTACGGTGCCGGCACCCAGGGCGAAGTCGGGCCCGAGGGCGGCCCGGGCGCGGCGGATGACGCCGAGCGCGTCGGTGCTGGTCATCGAGACCTCGACCACTGCGACGCCGCTCTCGGCCAGTGTGAGCACTGCGGTCAGGGCGGCGGCCGGGTCCGGGCCGCGCACGATGGCCAACAGTCGATGGGTACGCAGCTCGTCGAGCAGGTTCATTCCGGTGTCCTCAGTGGTCGCGGTGGGCGGAGATGGTGAGTCGCCAGGTGACCTCGCCGGTGGGCGGGACGACCGCCGCGTCCGAGGGGCCGGCGTCGGCCAGGTCGAAGGCCGCGCCGAGCATCGGTTCGATGCCGACGCTGCGGTAGGGGCCGTTCGCCGGCCAGCCGCCCAGGTTGCGCCAGAGGGCGGTGCCGCGGGGCTGGTCGGCGCACTCCAGCTCCAGAGTCAGCCGGTCGGCTCCGTCGATGACCTGGACCCGGGCGCAGTCGAGCAGCACCGCGCCGAGCGCCGTCCCGTCGTCCCTGCCGAACGTGTCCAGCGTCAGCCCGGCCGGGGCCGGCCACGGGCCGGTCAACCATGGCTCGCCGGCGGGCCAGCCGCCCGGTGGCAGGAGCGCGGCGGCCTCCGGGTGCAGCCGGGTCGGGGTGCCGGCGGGCGCGTCGAGGCGGGCGGCGGGGGAGAGGTCGAGCAGGGCGTGCGCGGCCCAGACGAACCGGTACCCGGGGTCGGCGGCCAACAGGTAGTCGGCCGCCACCACGCCGGCGAAGTCGGTGATCCGGCGGGTGAGGGTGAACGTCGGCCGCTCGATGACCGCGGTGCCGGGGCCGCCGTCGCGCCACTGCCGCGACCACACCTCGCCGTGGTCGGGCTCACCGCGCACTGTGGGCAGGCACTCCTCCAGACCGCCGGCGTCGACGAACGCGCCGTCGGGGCGTACCTCGTGCCGGCCTGGTTCCGGGCCACGCCACAGCCACTCCCGGCCGCCGCCGCGCAGACTCGTCCACCGACCGCCGTGCGCCGCGTCGTACGACGCCCGCAGAGCCACCGGCCGCACGCCGGTCACCACTCGGCGAAGGACCCGTCGGCGTGCTGCCAGACCGGGTTGCGCCAGGCGTGGGGGGTCTGGGCGGCCTTGCGGACCGCGGTCTCGTCGACGGTGATGCCCAGACCGGGCCGGTCGAGGCGGGCGATGTGCCCGTCCACGAAACGGAACGGCTCCGGGTCGATGAGGTAGTCCAGCAACTCCGAGCCGGCGTTGTAGTGGATGCCGATGCTCTGCTCCTGGATCAGGAAGTTCGGCGTCGCGAAGGCCACCTGGAGGCTGGCCGCCAGGGAGATCGGGCCGAGGGGGCAGTGCGGGGCGAGCAGGGCGCCGTACGTCTCGGCCAGCGCGGCGATCCGGCGGACCTCGGAGATCCCACCGGCGTGCGACAGGTCCGGTTGAACCACTGCGACCCCGGCCTGCAACGGGCCGAGGAACTCGGACCGGCCGTAGAGCCGTTCGCCGGTGGCCACCGGGATGGGCGTGCTGGCGACGATGTCGCGCAGGTGGTGAGCCTGATCGGGCAGGACCGGCTCCTCCACGAAGAACGGGCGCAGGGCGGCCAGCTCGGGCAGGATCCGGCGGACGGCGGCCATTCCGGCGCGACCGTGGAAGTCCACGGCGATGTCCCGGTCGGGGCCGAGCACCTCGCGGGCGGCGGCCACCCGGCCGATGACCGCGTCCACCTCGGCCGAGGTGGGGATCGGCGAAAGCCGCCCGCAGGCGTTCATCTTGACTCCGGTGAGGCCGGCGGCGACCTGCGCGGCGGCGGCGTCGGCCACCTCACCGGGTTCGTCCCCGCCGATCCACGAGTAGATCCGTACCCGGTCGCGCACGTGCCCGCCGAGCAGCGCGTGCACCGGCGCGCCGTACGCCTGACCGGCGATGTCCCAGAGTGCCTGGTCGAGGCCGGCGACCGCGCTGGAGAGGATCGGGCCGCCCCGGTAGAAGCCGCCCTTGGTGAGCACCTGCCAGTGCTGCTCGATACGCAGGGGGTCCGCACCGATCAGATGTTCGGAGAGCACCTCGACCGCGCTGCGCACCACCTCGGCGCGGCCCTCGACCACCGGCTCACCCCACCCGACCAACCCGTCGTCGGTCTCCACCCGGCAGAACAACCACCGTGGCGCGACCAGGAAGGTCTCGATCCGCTCGATCTTCACTGACTGCCCCTTCGTCCCCGTGCCTTCTCGACGTCGCGGACGGCCTTGTCCAGCAACTGACGCATCGCGGTCTCGGCCGTCGTCTCGTCCCGGTCGCGCAACGCGTCGACCACAGCGCGGTGGCTGGGCACCGGGTCGTCGTGCGGGCTGCCACCGTGCACCAGCCGGTCCCGTTCGGCGAGCCCGGTCTCCATCACGACCTCCATCCGCTCCAGCAGCTCGTTGTGGGTGGCGGTGAGCAGCGCACGGTGGAAGGCGAGGTCGGCGGCGATGGCGGCGGCGGGATCACCGTTGGCCTGGGCCATCTCGGCCAGCGCCCGGTCGAGGGCGGTCAGGTCGTCCTCGGTGGCGCGGGTGGCGGCCAGCCGTGCGGCGGCCGGCTCGATGATGGCGCGCACCTCGTGCAGTTGGTCCAGCAACCGCTGGTCGGTGCCCTCGGCGAACTGCCAGCGGATCACGTCACCGTCGAGCAGGTTCCAGTCCGCACGGGGCCGGACAAAGGTGCCGCGCTTCTGTCGGGCGTCGACGATGCCCTTGGCCGAGAGGACCTTCAGCGCCTCGCGGAGCGCGGTGAGGCTGACGTCGAACTCGTCCTGCAAGGCGACGATGTTCAACGTCGCGCCGGCGGCGATCTCGCCGGTGAGGATGCGACGGGCGATCGCTTCGACTGTCTGCCCGTGGACGCCGCGGCGTGCGTACTGTGCCAATGCTCCTGGCCTTTTCGCTGGTCGGTATCGATCTCTCAGGCCGAGGCTTTCACCGCTGTCCAACCACCGTCCACCACGAGGCTCGCGCCGGTGACGTACGCGGCGTCCGGCGAGGCGAGGAAGGCGACGGTGGCGGCCACCTCGTCCGGTGTGCCGAAGCGCTTCGTGACGGTCTCCGCGATGCTGCGTTGACGGTCCTCTTCGGACACGTCGGCCCAGGCGGCGGTGAGGATCGGCCCGGGCAGCACCGTGTTGACCCGGACCTGCGGGCCGTACTCGACGGCGAGTTGGCGGCCGAGCGCGACCAGGCCGCCCTTGGCCGCGGCGTACGCGGGCCGGCCGGGCAACCCGACCAGCGCGTGCACCGAGGAGATCAGCACCACCGCACCGGAGCGCGCCCGCAGGTCGTCCAGGCAGGCGCGGACGCCGAGGAACGAGCCGGTGAGGCTGACGCCGAGTTGGTGGTCCCAGGACTGCCGGCTGGTTTCGTGCGCCGGGGCGACCCGCACGGCGTACGCGGTGCTGACCAGGATGTCGACTGGGCCGAGGCGGTCCCGTACGGCGCTCACGGCGGCCGTCCAGTCGGCCTCGTCGCTGACATCGCCCACTACGGACAGTGCGCGGTCGCCTCGCGCTGTCAGTTCCTCGGCCAGTGGGGCCGAATCGGTCACGTCGAGCAGCGCGACCGCTGCCCCCTCGGCGGCGAGTCGCCGGGCGATGGCCGTGCCGATCCCACCCATCGCACCGGTGACCAGCGCGTTCTTTCCCTCAAGCCGACGCATAAGCTGATCCACCTGACCCTCGCCTTGGTCTCGTCTAATCATTAATTACGAAGATATCTTGACAGCCGGCGACGGCCGATGCAACCTTCTGGTCACAGCATTCACATGGACGACACATCGCGTGGTGACGCTGAGTGTCGTAAAGGAAGGGATACCTCCGTGAGCGACTTCGACCCCGGTCGCCGGCGATTCCTTGGCCACCTTGGGCTCGCCGGACTGGGCGCGCTCGGCGCCAGCTCGTTCCTCAGCGCGTGCGCCAGCTCCGCCAGCGGGCCGACCACGAGCAACGGCTCGGGCGCTGTCACCATCCAGTCCAATCTCTCCTCGCCGCAGGCCAAGGCGGCGATGGAGAAGCTGATCGAGACCTTCAACGCGCAGGGCAAGGGCACGGCGAGTCTCAACACGATCGCCTCGGAGACCTTCCGGACCCAGCTGCCGACCTACCTGACCTCGGCCAACCCGCCGGACCTCTACACCTGGTACGCGGGCTCGGTCGCCAACGACTACGCCAGCAAGAACCTGCTGCTGGACGTCTCCGACGTGTGGAAGTCACTGGACAGCTACCCCCAGTCGCTGCGCACCCTCTCCACCGACGCCAGCGGCAAGCAGATCTTCGTGCCGATGAACAACTACTGGTGGGGCTTCTTCTACCGCAAGTCCAACTTCGCCAAGTGGGGGGTGCAGGAGCCGAAGACCTGGACCGAGTTCCTGGCGCTGTGCGAGACGCTGAAGAGCAAGGGCGTCCCGCCGATCGGCATCGGCCTCGGCGACACCCCGTGGGTGGCCTCGGCCTGGTTCGACTACCTGAACATCCGGATCAACGGCGCGCCGTTCCACCGCGAGCTGCTCGCCGGCAAGCAGCGCTTCGACGACCCGAAGGTCAAGGCGGTCTTCACCCGCTGGCGCGAGGCACTGCCCTACTTCGACCCCAAGGGCAAGGCGTACCCGTTCCAGGAGGCGACCACCGCGCTGCTGGCCGGCAAGACCGGCATGTTCCTGATCGGCACGTTCTTCGCCGACGCCGCACCCAAGGACGCGCTCGGCGACCTGGACTTCTTCCGGTTCCCGATCATCGACCCGGCGGTGCCGCTGGCCGAGGAGGCGCCGACCGACGGCTTCTTCGCCAGCGCGAAGACCGCCAACCCGACCGGCACCAAGGCCCTGCTCAGCTACCTCTCCGGGGTCGAGGCCCAGGAGGCGTACGTCAAGGCCAGCTCCGGCATCGTGCTGCCGGCCAACCCCAAGGCCAAGGCGTCGGACTCGCCGCTGGTGGTCAAGGGAAAGGCGATGCTGGACGAGGCCAAGGAGCTGACCCAGTTCTTCAACCGCGACTCCAGCGACGCGCTCCAGCCGACCGCTGACACCGCGCTGACCAAGTTCATCGACAAGCCGGACCAGATCGACGCGATCCTGCGGGAGTGGCAGGCCGGCGCCGAGAAGGTCTTCAAGGGCTGACGTGACAGCAACGATCTCCACGACTTCGGTCACCCCCACCCGGCGGCGGCGACGGTCGGCTCGACTGTCGCCGCTGCTGGTGGCGTTCGTCCTCGTGCCGTTCGCGGTCGAGAGCGTCTGGGTCTTCTGGCCGGCGATCCAGGGCTTCTGGTTCTCCCTCACCCGCTGGGACGGGATGACACCGCCGACCTTCGTCGGCGCCGACAACTACGTCGAGCTGGCCGGCGACGCCACCTTCCGGGGTGCGCTGGTCAACACGGTGATCTGGCTGGTGCTCTTCGGCGGCCTCTCCGTGCTGGGCGGGTTCGGCATGGCGCTCGTCCTGCAGAAGGAGCGGCGCTTTGTCGGCTTCTACCGGGCGGCGCTGTTCACCCCTGTGGTGTTCTCGCTGGTGGTGACCGCGCTGGTCTGGCGGGTCTTCTACCAGCCCGACGGCGTCGCCGACACACTGCTGCGGGCGGTCGGCCTGGAGCAGCTGATCCGGCCCTGGCTCGCCGACCCGCAGACCGCCCTGTACGCGGTGATCCTGCCCGCGCTGTGGCGGCAGATCGGGTACGTGATGGTGCTGTTCCTGGCCGGGTTGAAGGCGATCGACCCGGCGCTGCACGAGGCGGCCCGGATGGACGGCGCAAACGCCTGGCAGCGGCTACGCCACGTCACGATCCCCCAGCTCAAGGGGGTCAACGCGGTGGTGCTGTCGGTCATCGTGATCGACTCGCTGCGGTCGTTCGACATCGTCTGGTCGCTGACCAAGGGCGGGCCGTACCACTCGTCGGAACTGCTCAGCACCTACATGTACTCGACAGCGTTCCAGAGCCTGCGGCTGGGCTACGCCTCGGCGATCGCTGTCGTGATCTTCGTGCTCGCGCTGGCCGTCATCCTCGGCTACCTGGTCCGCGCGTTCCGGGAGGAAGCGTCATGAACAAGCTCCGTACCGGGGCCTTCCACACCGGCATGATCCTGCTCTCGCTGCTCTGGCTGGGCCCGGTGCTCTGGGTGGTGGTGATGTCCACCCGGTCGTTCGACGACATCGCCGCGCACGGCGTGGGCAGCCTGCCCCGATCGTTCACGCTGGACACCTACCGGCAGGCGTGGACCGACGGCGGCGAGCTGCGCGCGCTGATCAACAGCATGCTGGTCACCGTCCCGTCGGTGGCGCTGAGCCTGGGGTTGGCCGCGATGGCCGCGTTCGCGCTGAGTCGCTTCCGGATCCCCGGGCGGCGCACGATCCTGCTGCTGATGCTCGCCGGCAACCTGCTTCCACCGCAGATCCTGCTCATTCCGGTGGCCAAGTTCAGCGAGCTGACCGGCCTGTACGACACGCTCTGGGCGTTGATCGCGGTGCAGGTCGGCTTCGGGCTCGGCTTCTACACGTTCGTCCTGCACGGCTTCATGCGGGACCTGCCGGGCGAGATCCAGGAGGCGGCCACCATCGACGGCGCGGGCACGGCGCAGATCTTCACCAAGGTGATGCTGCCGCTGACCCGACCCGCGCTGGCCGCCCTCGGGGCGCTCTCGTTCACCTGGATCTTCAACGACCTGCTCTGGGCGATCACCGTGCTGCGTACCGATGACAACATGCCGGTCACCCCGGCGCTGCTCGCCCTCCAGGGCCAGTTCGTCTCGTCCTGGAACGTCATCGCCGCCGGTACCGTCATCGCGGCCGTGCCCACCGTCGCGGTGTTCCTCCGCTTCCAACGGCACTTCGTCTCCGGTCTGGCGCTCGGAGCGGTCAAGTGACCGCCGAGGCCGGGCAGCGCTGGACGCTGCGGGGCACGCACACCGAGTACACGGTGACGGTGCCGGCGCACGGCCGGTGGCTGGAACTCGACGCGTGGGGGTCGCACGGCGTCTCCGACGGGCCCTCGCCGGTCGCCTACGACGGCCCGGTCCCGTTCCTCACCGCCGGGGACGCGGCCCCCATCGAGTACGCCACCGACGCCGACCGCCCGTTCACCGGCGCCGACCTGGTGATCGAGACCTCGAACGGGCAGCGCCGGGTGGGCTTCGTGCACACCGACGCGCGGATCGACGCCGACCAGCGGGAGCTGGCCGTCGAGTTCGCCGACCAGGTCACCGGGCTGCGCGCCACAGTGCACTACCGGGTGCCCGTCGGCACCGACGTGGTGCAGCGGTGGGTCGAACTGGCCAACGACGGAACCGGCGCGCTGCGGGTCGTCCGGGCCGGATCGGGTGGGTTCTGCGTACCGACGCCGCACGGCGCGCTGCTCAGCCACCAGTGGGGTCAGTGGGAGCAGGAGTTCCAGCTCTCCCACGTCGAGCTGGGCCACGGCGCGTTCAGCATCGGCAGCTCCCAGGGCGTACCCGGGCATCTGCACGTGCCCTGGCTGGCCGTGCGCGACACCGCCGAGCCGGCCGGTCCGGCCTGGGGGATGGCGCTGGCCTGGACCGGCTCGTGGGAGATCAGCGCCGAGCGGGACACCGGCGGCCTGACCCGGGTCCGGGTCGGCCGTCAGCTGGTCGACGGCCCGCTGGAGTTGGCCGCCGGCGAGCGGTTGACACTGCCGGTGGCCACCGGGGCGTACAGCCCGGACGGCCTGGACGGGCTGGCCCGGGTCTGGCACACCCACCAGCGGTTGCTGGCCGCCGACCGGCTCGGCCCTCGCCCGGTGCTCTACAACTCCTGGGAGGCGACCTACTTCGCCGTCGAGGCGCAGAGTCAGCTCGCGCTCGCCCGGATCGCCGCCGAGCTGGGCGTGGAGACGTTCGTCGTGGACGACGGCTGGTTCGTGGGCCGCGACGACGACACCGCCGGCCTGGGCGACTGGACGCCCGACCCGGCGAAGTTTCCGGCCGGGTTCGACACGTTCATCGCCGACGTCCGCGCGCTCGGGCTGAACTTCGGGCTCTGGGTCGAGCCGGAGTGCGTCAACCCGAAGTCGTCCCTGTACGCCGAGCACCCGGACTGGGTCTACTCCGTCGACGGGAGGCCCCTCACGCCGGTCCGCAACCAGTACCTGCTCGACCTGGGCCGGCCGGAGGTCGCCGAGTTCGTCCACTCCACAGTCGACGGTCTGCTGCGCCGGTACGACATCGACTATCTGAAGTGGGACTTCAACAGGCCGCGTACCGAGCCGGGTCGGTCCGGCGGGTTGGGTCCGCTCGACCTGGACGGCGCGCACGTCGCCAACCTGCACCGGATCTACGAGCGGTTGCGCCGGGACCATCCCGGTGTGCTGATCGAGGCGTGCGCCGGCGGGGGCGCGCGGACCGACCTGGCGATGGCCGCACGGGCCGACGTCTTCTGGCCCAGCGACAACACCGGCCCGCTGGACCGGCTGGCCATCCAGTACGGCTTCCTGCACGCCAACGCCCCACACCTGCTCAGCTCATGGGTCACCGACGCGCCCGGCCTGTTCGACACCCGACCCCGGTCGCTGGCGTTCCGATTCGTCCTGGCGATGGCCGGTGTGCTCGGCATCGGCGCGGACATCCGGGCATGGACCCCCGCCGAGCGGGCCGAGGCGGCCAGCTGGATCGCCCGCTACAAGGAGATCCGGGACGTCGTCACGCGCGGTGAGGTGCACCTGATCGGTGGCCCCGACCAGGCCCGCTGTGCGGTGCAGTACACCGCGCCCGACGAGAACCAGATCGTCGTGCTGGCCTGGCACACCGGCCGGCTCGACGGCGCCGGGCTGCTTCCGTCCCGCCCGGTCCGGTTGCCACTGCGTGGCCTCGACCCGGCGGCCCGCTACTCGCACGGCGACCGGCACTACTCCGGCAGCCACCTCGCCGCTGTCGGCCTGCCCGTGCAGTGGAGCGCGACCCACGACGCCGACCTCATCGTGCTGACCCGCGACTGAGATCGGAGCACCACCACCCCCACCCCCGAGGGACAGGAGTACCTCCATGCGCCTGAACCGACAGCTGACCGCCGCCCTGGCCGTGCTCGGCCTGGGCCTGGCCAGCCCGATGCCGGCGATGGCCGGCCCACCCCACGCCGACCCACCACAGGCCGGCCACGGGCCCGGCCGCCCCGGTAACGCCCCGGCGGCCACCGGCGCCGAGGACCAGGGCGCGCCGACCTTCTTCAACAGCGGGCTCGCCCCGACGCCCTACCAGGGCTGGAACACCTACTTCGGTCTCGGTGGCGACCCCACCGAGGCCGAAGTGCGGTCGGTCACCGACCACATGGTCAACAGTGGCCTGCGGGACGCCGGCTACACCTACGTGTGGATCGACGGCAACTGGGCCGCGCCCACCCCTCGCAACGAGGCCGGTCAGCTCGTCGCCGACCCGGCCCGCTTCCCCGGTGGAATGGCCGCGCTTGCCGCGTACATCCACAGCAAGGGCATGAAGGCCGGCATCTACACCGACGCCGGGCCGTACCTGCCGGGGCAGTGTGGGCTCGGCAGCAACGGCCACTACCGGGCGGACATCGCCCAGTTCGCCGGCTGGGGCTTCGACGCGCTGAAGGCCGACTGGCTCTGCGGCCGGGCCGCCGGCCTCGACCCGGAGACCACCTTCCGGGAACTGGCCGAGGCGGTACGCCAGTCGCCCCGACCGATGCTGCTCAACATCTGCAACCCGGTCAGCTCGGACTGGGGCGGCGGCCCGTACACCCCGGAGCAGCTCTCCACCTGGAGCTACACGTACGCGCCCACCATCGCCGACTCCTGGCGGACCTACACGGACGTGGGGCTCACCGACCCGTCCCCGCAGTGGGCGTACCCGTGGGTGCTGCGCAACATGGACGTCAACGCGTACCACCCGGCGGCCACCGGGCCGGGGCACTACAACGACCCGGACTACCTGCTGCCGATGCGCCCGCTACCCGACGGCGGGTACGAGTTGAGCCTGGACGAGTCCAAGACGCAACTCGGCATGTGGGCCATCATGGCCGCGCCGCTGGTGATCGGATCCGACCCGCGTGGCCTGCCGAAGGAGATGATCTCGGCGCTGACCAACCCGGAGATCATCGCGGTGGACCAGGACCCGCTGGTCCGGCAGGGCGTCAAGGTCGCCGACACCGGCACCGACGCGCAGGTGTGGAGCAAGGTTCTCAGCGGATCCGGAAAGCGGGCGGTCGCGCTGCTCAATCGACACGACACCGCCCAGCAGATCACAGTGAACTTCGCCGACGTCGCCCTCGGCGGTCCGGTCAAGGTCCGCGACCTGTGGTCCCGCTCCAACGTCGACGCCCAGCCGGGCAGCCCGGGCGTACAGCCGTTCACCGGCTCGTACACCGTCGAGGTGCCGGCGCACGGGGTGGCCATGCTCGGCCTCACCGGCGCCGACCAGGTCGCCGGCGCCGACCTCGGTGGCACCGCCAGCGCCAGCCCGGCGCTGGTCCGGGTGGACGACACCCACGCCACCGCCTTCGTCCGCGACGCTTCCGGTGCGCTGGCCGTCAACACCCGCACCGGTACGACGTGGGGCACGCGCTGGACGTCGCTCGGCGGCCCGGTCGCCGGCCGGATCCTCGGTCAGCCGTCGGCGTACGGCTCCGCCGACGGGCGGCTCGACGTCTTCGTCCGCGGCACCGACAACGCCGCCTGGCAGCGCAGTTACGTGGCCGGCAGGTGGGGGCCGTGGCGCAGCCTCGGTGGCACGCTGACCGACGCGCCCACTGTGGCGTGGACCAGCCCGACGCAGTGGACGCTGGTCGCCCGCGGTGCCGACGGCAAGCTCTGGTCGCGTACGCCGAACGCCGGCTGGACCGGTGTCGGGGCTCCGGAGAACCGGCCGTTCTACGGTCGGCCGAGCGCTGTCGTCGACGATGCCGGCGTGCTGCACGTGGCGGTCCGCAGCCGCACCGACGAGGTGTGGTGGAGCAGCCGGACCGGCACCACCTGGTCGGCCTGGACCAACCTGGGCGGTACCACCAGCGGCAGCCCGACACTGCTTGCCACCTCCGGCCGGGTCTACCTGTTCGCGCTGGCCGCCGACAATCGGCTCTGGCAGCGCAACCTGGCCGACGGGGCCTGGGGCGGCTGGTTCCGACGCGGTGAGTTCGCCACCGACGCGTTCCGGGGTGCTCCCGGGGCCGCCGCCGGTGCCAACGGCAGCGCCTGGCTGGCAGTACGCGGCGTGGACGACAGGGTGCACCAGGTCACCCTGTGATCCACTGTGGCGGGCCGTCGACCGGACGGCCCGCCACTCCGCCAGCG
This sequence comes from Micromonospora sp. NPDC048843, assembly GCF_040649965.1. Taxonomy (NCBI): domain Bacteria; kingdom Bacillati; phylum Actinomycetota; class Actinomycetes; order Micromonosporales; family Micromonosporaceae; genus Micromonospora; species Micromonospora sp. NPDC048843. The sequence goes on along the minus strand of NZ_JBEZGJ010000005.1, from coordinate 25,995 downwards.
TGGCTCAGGCCGGGACGAGTGCCCGGCATCGGCGTAGGGCGGCCTGGGCCAGCGGCGCGTCCCGGCCCGCTATCCCAGCCTCCAGTTCGGCCACCGCTCCAGCGGCCCGCCCCGGATCACCGGCAGCGGTCGCCGCCTCGGCCAGCACCAACACGGCCTCGGCGGCCCACGCCAGGATGCCCTTTCCGCGTACCAGCACCAACGCCTCCGCCGCGTGCCGGACGGCCTCGTCCGGACGCCCGGTCACAGTGAGCCGGGCCAGCGCCGAGAGCGCCTGCACCAGCGGCCAGATCGCACCCACCCGCCGGGCGTCGACCATCACCTCGCGCAGCGCCCGTTCGGCCGATTCCACCTGGTCGTGCCTCCCGCTTTCGGTGCCGGCGGTACGGGCCAGCACTGTCGCCAGTTCGGCCCGCGCGTCCAGCAGGGTGACCGGCATCCGCTCGGCGCTGGCGACCAACCGGCTGAGCCGCTCGGCGAGCCCGTCCAGCCGGCCGGCGGCCCGGTCCAGTGACAGTTCGGTCGCCTCCACCAGTGACGCCAGCCGCTCGTACCCGGTCTCGTCGACCAGCGCCCGACCGGCCGCCAGCAACGCCTCGGCCTGCTCCGGGTGACCGGCGTGCAGCGCGCCCTGTGCCCAGTTCAGGCAGGCTCGCGCGTGTTCGCGGGGCCGGTCGGCCAGGTCGGCGGACGCGCGCAACTCGGAGATGATCGCCCAGACCGCCGGGTCGCCCAGCTCCAGCAGCAGCGAGGCTCGGGCGATGCGGACCGCGAGGTGCGCCGCCGGATCCCCGCTGGCCGCGGCGGCGGTCTCCGCCTCCGCGCAGCGGGCCAGGTGGTCGTCGACGTGCCGGCCGACGACGGTGTCGGGGGCCGCCAGCACCGCGAGCGCCGGGGCCTTGCGGCGCGGCGCGCGCAGGTACGGCACGGCACGCTCGATCTCGGTGTACCCGCGCAGCGCCTCGCCCTGCTGACGCAGCATCCGCCCGAGCACCAGACCCAGCTCACCTCGGGCGCCGGGCGGCAGCCGTCGGTCGGCGAGCAGCCGTTCCAGCACCGGGATCGCCTCGGCCTGGCTGAGCCCGTCGATGGCCGACCGGCCCAACTTGGCGGCGAGCCGCACCCGTACCGGCCGGGGCAGTTCGGCGATGTCCATCGTCTGGAGCAGGAAACTGGCGGCTGTCGCGTCGTCGCCGCGTTCGGTGGCCAGGTCGGCGGCCGCCTCCGCGTTGCGGACGAAGTCGGCCCCGCTGCCGGCCCGACGGTAGTGGTGCGCCAGTTGGGCCACCGGCCTCGGCAGCTCCTGCTCCAACACCCGCGCCACCCGCAGGTGCAGCCACTCCCGGCTCTCCCGGGGCACCAGGTCGTACACCACCTGTCGGGCCAGGTCGTGCCGGAACCGCAGGCCGTCCCCGGCGTCGTGCAGCAGGCCCGCCCGGTGCGCGGTCGTCAACGCCGCGCCGATCGCCACCCGGTCCAGGCTGAGCACCGAGGCGAGGACGCGCTGGTCGGGCGTCATCCCCAGTACGGCCGCAGCGCCGAGCACCTCCCGGGTGGCCTCGTCGAGCGGGCGCAGCCGCCAGAGCAGCACGTCCCGCAGGACGAACGGGACGCTGTCGTCGGCCAACGGGTCGCCGCCCCGCTCGGCGAGCGTCCGCAGCACCTCCTCGACCACGAACGGAATGCCAGCGGTGCGGTCGAGCAGGATGGCGGTCAGCTGCTGCGGCGGGTCATCGAGGCGCAGGGTGCGGGCCGCCAACCGGCGTACGTCGTCGGCGTCCAGCGGGCTGAGCGCGACGCGCGTGACGCTCCACGGGGGAGTCCGTGCCAGGGCGTCGTGGATCGATGTGCTGCTCCCCGGCGTCGCCGTACGCGCCGTGAGCACCACGGCCAGCCCCTCCACCGGGTGGGTGCTCAGGTAGGCGAGGAGTTCGCAGGTCGCCGGGTCCGCCCAGTGCAGATCCTCAAGCAACAGCGTGGCCGGGCTCAGCGCGGCGAGCACCGCCGCGACGGCGCGGAGCAGGCGATGTCGCTCGGCCGCCGGGTCGGTCAACGGGGGCGGCGCGTCCGGCAGTACGTCGGCCAGTTCGGGCAGCAGCGGCGCGAGGGCGCCAGCCACCGGGTTGAGCGGACCGAGTCGGTCGGCGCCGCCCCGGATCGCGTCCAGCAGCACGCCGAGCGGGAAGGGTTCGGGCACGTCGTCGCACTCGCCGATGAGGTGCCGCCCGGGCAGTTCGGCGAGCAGTTCGGCGACGAGTCGACTCTTGCCGATCCCGGGCTCACCCTCCAGCAGGATCAGGCAGGGCGGGGTTGCGACGAGCCGGCGTAACCGGGCCAGCTCCGCCGCCCGGCCGACGAACTCGACGGGCCCGCGCAGACGTTCGGAGCGGACGGGAGTCGGGCTCCCACCGCCCCGTGTCTTGTCCTCGCCGCCGTCGATCACCGTGGGCCGAGCAGATCACCTCTGCCCGGCCCGACGGTGGGCCGGCGGACCGGCGGTGACCTGAGTCACACGCCGGCCCGCCGACCCGTCGGAACGGTCAGGACTGGACGGTGACCGGCACCGTCTTCAGCGAGCCGTCACCGTTGCGGAACTCCAGCACCCCTAGGTAACGCTGGCCCGGGGCGAGACCGAACCAGCGCAGAGTCAGGTTCGCCGTCGCGCCCGGCCGCACGCTGCGCTGCTTCGGGTCGATGGTGAACCTGCCGGTGGAGGTGCCCGGCGCGCCCGGCAGGTAGCTGGTCACCGTGTACGCGTTCGCGCCGTCAGTGATGTTCTCGGTGAACTCCTGCTCGACGACCACTATGTAGTCCCCGGCGCCGTCCGGCAGTGTCACCTTGGCGCCGTCCCGGCCGCTGGCCGTGGCGGTGACGAACTTCCCGAACTTGTCATAGACGTTGAGGCTGAACTCGGTGCACTCCATCACCCCCTCCTCGTCGTCCCAGTCGATGTGGGAGCAGGTGGGCCGCTCCGACGTCACCTGGACGAGTGGGCTGCGGGTCCCGGCCGGCACGTGCAGAGTGGTCCTGCTGATCGACGCGGGCAGCGGCACCGGCAGGTTGTTCGACGTGCTCCAGTCCCAGCTCGGCCCGTCGCCAGTGAGGGTGACCACGTTGCTGGTGCCCGAGGTGAGGCCGGAGAGCTGGGAGATCAGCTGACCCTGGTAGCCGACCTCGGCGGCGATCGGGACGCTGCCGAAGGTGCCCTTGCCGGTGATGGCGTCGGGCGCGACCAACCCGGAGTTGCGCACTACCAGCGGGCTGCGTACCGAGTGCTTGAACTGGTCGCGCCAGGTCAGCGAGCCGTCGGCCCAGGTGTCGAACGCACCACCGGTGTTGGTGACCTCAACTGTGAAGCGGGCGCTCTTGCCCGGACGGATCTGCAGCTTCTTCGGGGTTACCTTGACCTGGTAGCCCGGCGGGGCCTGCACGGACGAGGAGTAGGTGCTGGTCTTGTCGCTGACGTTGGTGACCGTACGGGTCACGCTCTGCTTGCCCACCATCCGGCCCAGCGAGATGGACGGGTAGTTGAGCTGTGCCGTGTCGGTCGCGCCGACCGTGTCGCAGCCGTCCAGGTCGCCGAGCCCGTAGTCACCGCCACGGTCGGCGGAGACCCCGCACAGGTACTGGATCCAGTCCTGCTGGTTGGAGTCGTAGACCAGGCCGGGGTCGAAGGCGCTGCCCGGCTCGACCTGGCCGGCGCCGTAGTTCATCGGAGTCGCGTCGTACGTGCCGATCTTGATCGGGTTGCCCTTGTCGGTCTTGTCCACCGCGCTGGTCATCAGCGCCGAGCGGACCGCCGCCGGCGACCAGCCGGGGTGCTTGGCCAGCAGCAGGGCGGCGATGCCGGCGATGTGCGGCGCCGCCATCGAGGTGCCCGACTCCAGTGCGAAGTCGTTGCCGCCGATGGACGGGGAGAACGCGGCGACGATGTCCTGACCGGGCGCGCTGATGTCCGGCTTGAGCAGCTCACCAGCGTTCAGGTTCGACGGGCCCGCCGAGGAGAACGCGGCGACCGCGGGCGCCTCGACCGTCTCCAGCTCGCTCGGCGAGATGGTCGCCGTGGCGTTGCCCTTGGCGACGTACGCGGTGACAGTGGCCAGATCGACCTCGTTGATGTGCACGGTCGGCACTGCCTGCACGTCGGCGTTCAGGGAGTTCAGCTCGTCGTTGTAGAGCACCATGCCGACGCCGCCGGCCCGCGCCACCTCGATGCTCTTGTCGGTACGCGGGATCTCGCCGCGCAGGCAGAGCACGATAGCGCCCTTGACCTTGGCCGGATCCAACGTGTCGTCGGCACAGAGGCCGGCACCGTAGGCGCCGTCCGGGTCGATTGCGCTGTCCTTGGCGAAGACCAGTCGGGCCGGCCCGACGCCGGTCTCGCCCATGCCCACACCGGCGATGGTGGTGCCGTTGCCGAGGGTGAGCTTCCGAGTGTTCAGCCGATCGGTAGTGCTCGCGGCCACAGTGGTCAGCCAGGGCGTCGAGTTGTCGACGGTGTTGGCGAACGGGCCGGAGTTGCCGGCGGCGGCAGCGACGAACACTCCGGCGGCGGCGGCGTTGAAGAACGTCGCGTCGACAGCCCCGAACCGCTCGGTGTCGTCACCGATCGAGTAGTTGATCACGTCGACACCGTCCGCGACCGCGTCGTCGATGGCGTGCACGATGTCGATGTCGGTGCCGGTCGCACCGCCCGCACCGTTGTCGTACAGCGCCTTGTAGATCGCCAACCGCGCGGCCGGCGCCATGCCGGAGATCATGCCCAGGTCCTGGGTGCCCGACGTGGCCCGCACGCCGTGGATACCGGCCGCGGTGCTGGCGGTGTGGGTGCCATGGCCGTTGCGGTCGCGCGGCGAGGAGTAGTCGTCCGGGAACGAGTCGGCGATGCCGCTGTCGTTGTACCAGCGCGCCCCGATCACCTTGTTGTTGCAGGTGACCGGCGCCTCGACGCCGACGTCGCAGGTGCCCTTCCACTTGGCGTCGATGACGGCCTGATCGGGGCGCGGGCTGGGCAGCGGCGCGAAGCTCGCGCTCTCCGGCCAGTAACCGCTGTCGATGACCCCGATGATGACGCCCTCGCCGGCGTGGGAGTCTCCACCGAACTCCTTCTTCCACACCCCGCCCTTGCCGGTCAGGCCCAGGTAGTCGGGGGTGTGTGAGGTGGCGGCGTGCACCTTCTGGCTCTCGTACACTGCGCGAACACCGCTGGTGGCCCGCAGCCGGGCGGCCTGCGGCCCGGTCAGGTCGGCTGCGAAGCCGTTGAACGCGGTCTCCATGGTGACGCGGGTGCGCTCGGCCGGCACACCGACGTGGTCCAGCACCGACGTACGCTGCCGGCGCAGGTGATCCCGGTACGCGTTGGCGTTCCCGGACGTGCGGTTCAGCTTGGCCCCGTCGGCCGGCTTGGTGGCCGCGATCCCGGGAACCCCGCCGGTGTAGGTGGCCAGCGGCTCCTCGGCGAGCTGGACGAGGTAGCGGGCGGTCGGCCCACTGCCGGCCGGCGCGGCGGTAGCGCTGGCGGGCAGGCTGGTCAGGCCGGCCGCGGTCAGCGCCACGGCGGCCAGCATGCTGACCCCGTACCTGGCCCGTCCGGTCCGATGTGCGTTCGGTTGTGGCACGTCGTTGCCTCCACGTTCGGTGCCGGCCGCCACGACTGATGACGGTGGCCGAAACCTAGGATCGGTACCGATCATCGAGAAGCACCCGTAACCTCGCTGTCATCTTGGAAACAAGCTCGTAACACAACGGGTACTTTGCGCGTCATTTGGGAGCGCCGACCTGGGGGATTCATGCCATTTGGTCGGTTACCCGTGCCGTCCGCCACCCGGCCATCGTCCGTCCCATCCGGACGGTCCACGGCGTGGCGGGTCCGACGCTCGTCTACCCCTGGTACGACGGCAGCGTCCTGAACCACGCCACAGCGCACGGCGTGGACCGCAGCGGGCTGACCCGATTCCAACACCTGCCGGTCCCGCAGATCGAGGTGGCGCTCGACGCGATCCTCGACGCCCACCTCGCCGTCAGCGCCGCCGGCCTGGTCGCGGTCGACCTCTACGACGGCTGCTTCCTGTACGACTTCGCCGCCAGCCGGATACGGCTGATCGACCTCGATGAGTACCGGCCCGGTCCGTTCGTGCTCGCGGCGGATCGGCTGCCAGGTTCACGCCGCTACATGGCAGCGGAGGAGTTCGCCAGCGGCTCGCTCATCGACGAACGGACCACAGTGCACGCCCTCGGCCGTACCCTGCACCACCTGCTCGATTCGCCAGAGGGCTGGCGCGGTCCTCAGGATTGCCGGCCAAATGCACCGAAGCCCTAGCGGGGCATTAGCGAGCAGCGCCGGGTCGTGGAACGAGCAGCGAGGCAGGCGCCGGCCGCCCGGTACCCCGACGTGCCAGCACTGGTCCACGCCTGGCGGCTGGCGACATCCTGAGGCGGGCGGTGGTGCGCCCCCGGCAGGCGTGGGACGCCCGGGACCACGCGCGGACGTGGTTGTCCGGCTTGAGGAGCTGGTTGGCGTCGGCTGGCTGCTCTTACGTTCGTCGGTGGTGGTGGTTGCGGCGGGGGAGTTGTTCGGGGTCGAGCCAGGTGGGTGGAATGAATTCGGGGTGGCCGTCGAGGCCGAGTTGCACGGTCCAGTCGCTGTGGTGCAGGTGTCGGTGGTGGTGGCCGCAGAGGAGGACGGCGTTGTCGAGGTTGGTGGTGCCGCCGTCGGCTCAGTGGTGGATGTGGTGGGCGTGGCACCAGCGGGGTGGTCGGTCGCAGCCGGGGAAGGCGCAGCCGCGGTCGCGGAGGGCAAGGGCGCGGCGTAGCGGCCCGGTGATGAGTCGGCGTTGTCGCCCGACGTCGAGGACTTGGCCGGTGCCGCCGAGGACGGTGGGCAGGATGGTGGCGTCGCAGGCGAGCCGGCGCGCCGTGTCCGGGGTGAGCTGTAGGCCGATGTCGAGTGCGCCGGCACCGAGTTGCAGGGTCAGCCCGTCGTAGCTGGTGGTGACGACGATCTGTGCCGGGTCGCCACCGCTGTCGGGCAGTTCGTCGGTCCGGAGGGCGAGTCGGCAGATGTCGGCGAGGGCGTCGTGGCGGCGTTGCCCGGGGGAGCGGGTGTCGTCGGGGCCGCAGGGTGCGCTCAGTGGGTCGATGGCGGCGCGGAACAGGCCGGCGGTTTCGGCATCGAGGGTGCCGGTGAGCCGCAGTCGGCCGTCGGTCTGCTCGGACAACGTGAGGTGTCGGTCGCGGGTGGCGCGGCGTGCTTCGGCGTCGAGGGCGGCTTGGGCGGCGGCGTCGGCGATGTCGGGGGCGACGTGGTCGAGGATGCGGGTGCCGAGTTTGCGCCGGTGGGTGGGGTCGAACTGGCTGGCCCAGCCGACGAGCACACCGACGGCTTTGTCGGCGGTCTCGGCGTCGGTCGACGTGTTCACGGTGTCGACGGTGTCGGCGATGCCCTCGGCCTGGTCCAGGTTGATGGCGCCATCAGTCAGCGCTTGTCGGATGCGGGGGTTGCCGGTGTCCAAAGCGGTGGCGAGGTCGATCAGGCGGCGGGCGGCGGGGATGGTGAGTCGCAGTCGTTCGCGCAGCCAGACCGCAGTGGAGGAGGCCCCCTGCGCGCGGGGCGTGCCGCGGCCGTCGAGCTCGCGGACGAGAGTGAGTTTGACGGCGGCGAGGCGTCGCTCCAAGCGGTGCGCGGCGTCGAGTGCGGCGATCAGCTCGGGCTCCGGCAGGGCCCAGGCGGGGGCGTCGACGCAGGCGGCGACCGCGTCGTCTGCCTGCGCCAACTCCTCGACCATGACCCGACACTAGAACAGGTGTACGACATCCTCAGTGACCATGATCGAATGCTTCGGGTTGTCGACGCCGAGCTGCTAGGGCCGCGCTCTTGCCAAAGCGTGCCGGCGTGCGAGACAACGCCGCAGAGCGCGTGGTGAAGCGCGGCGGCGGGTGCGGCAAAGGTGCGCGGCCAGAAGGAATCGCCGGACCGGGGCTGCCGCGCGACTTGGTTGGCGGCAGGGGCGCGGGGTGAGGTCGTGGCCCGGAGCGTCAGTCGCGCCGGACGAGGCCCGGGCCGGCGACGATGTCGATGTCGCCGTCGGCGATCCCGTGGCCGGCGGCGCAGCGGAGCACCGCGCGGATCGGCTCCCCGCAGTCGTGGTGGGTGGCGACGATGGACGGGCCGGTGTCGGTGGCGGCCCAGGTGTCGCCCCAGTTCCGTAGTGCGGTGATGACGGGCAGAAGTTCGCGGCCCTTGCGGGTGAGTTGGTACTCGTGGCGGGTGCGCTGCCCGGGCTCCCGGTAGGGGATTCGTTCGAGCAGTTCGGCGGCGACCATCTCCTTGAGGCGGGCGGCCATGGCGGGTTCGCCGACGCCGACCCGGCGGACGAAGTCGTCGAAGCGGCGCGTGCCGAGCAGGGCCTCGCGCATGATCAGGACCGTTGACCTGCTGCCCACGATGTCCATCGCCCGGGCCACCGAGCAGTTCTCGCTCGTCCAGGAATCACGATCGCCTCGTAGGTCCTCCATGCCGTCCAGCCTACCTGACTTGCATGAAGGCTAGCCAGGTGCTTCACTGGGTCGCGCTGACTTCAGCATACGCAAGTCAGACCACCAGCCTGAAGGATCTTCAGTGACCACCAGCGCCACGGCACCGACCCCGCCCGGAGCGACCCCGCCCGGAAAGAACCCACCAGGACCGGCCGTCACCGGCCGTTCGTCCTGGCGCGGCTCCCGCCCGGTGACCCTGATCGCCATGTGCCTGGGCGCGATGATCACGTTCCTGCAGATCACCGCGACGGTCTCCGCGCTGACCACGATCCAGCGGGACCTGCGGGTCGACCCCACCACTCTGGTCTGGATCCCCAGCGCCTACACCCTGATGGTGGCGAGCGTCGTGCTGTCCGCGGCCACCCTGGGCAGCCGCTACGGGCGTAAGCGCATGTTCGGTGCCGGGGTCGTCGCGATGATCGTCGGCGCAGCCGTCGTGGCCGGCGCTCCGACCGTCGCGTGGGTGATCGTCGGGCAGTTGGTCGCCGGACTCGGTGGGGCCCTGATCCTGCCGAACAGCCTGGCGATCCTCAGCGCGACCTTCACCGACCCGCACCGACGGACCGAGGTCATCACCGCGTGGTCGGCGGCCTCCGGCATCGGCCTCGCGATCGGCCCGCTCATCGCAGGCTTCCTGCTGCGGCACTACCAGTGGCACAGCGTCTACCTGTCGACGATCGCGCTGGGTCTGGTCACCCTCGTGGTCGCCATCGTCGGGGTGGCCGAGTCCCGGCCGAGCGCCGCCCGACTCGACGTGCCCGGCCTGCTGCTGGGCACCGTCGCCATCGCGGCAGCCGTCTACGCGCTGATCCAGGGCGGCAAGGTCGGCTACACCAACCCGGTGGTGTCGACGGCCTGGGTCGTCGCGGTCGTCGCACTTGTCGCGTTCGTCCTGATCGAGCTGCGGACCAGCGCGCCAATGCTCGACGTGCGGCTGTTCCGGTCCGCGTCGTTCAGCGCCGTCATGGTCGTCGGCGCGGTATCGCTGTTCGGTTTCACCGGCGTGGCGATCCTGCTGGTCCTCTTCCACGAACGTGCCCAGGCGCTCAGCCCGCTGGACACCGGCTGGCGGATGCTGGTGCTCTTCGGCGCGTACGTGCTGGTCGCCTTCGGTGCCGGGCGCGCGATTCGTCGTACCGGATTCAAGGCGCCGTTGACCCTCGGCCTGGTCCTCGGTGCGGTGGCCAGCTTCGCGCTGGCGCACCAGGGGCCGACCACGTCGTTCGGTGACCGCTGGGCGCTGTTCGCGTTGTTCGGCGCGGCCAGCGGTCTGGTGGTGGCCCCGGCGACGGCGGCGGCATTGGCCAGCGTCGCGCCCGCTCAGGCCGGCATGGCCTCCGGTGCTGTCAACGCCGCCCGCCAGGTCGGCTCGGTGCTCGGTTCGTCACTGCTCGGCACGCTCCTCACCACCACGATGGTGGCCGACCTGCCGGGCCGGCTCGCCGCGCACCAGATCGGCGAACCCACCGGTACCGCAGTGCAGGCGGCGGTGGCCTCCGGCGCCAGCGGCGGCCAACCGCTGCCCGACCCGGTCCGGGCGGCGATCGCCGAGGCACTGACCTCCGGTGTCCAGGCCGGTTTGCGGGTCAACGGCGTCGTCTTCCTGGTCACCGCCGTGCTGGCGCTCACCCTGATCCGCAACCGGCCGCACCAGCAGTAGCTACGAAGCCAAGGCGTCCAGCTTCTCGATGGCGTCGGTAGGCAGTTTCAGGTCGGCCGCCGCCATGTTCTCCCGCAGGTGCGCCAGGCTGGAGGTGCCGGGGATCAGCACCGTGGTGGGGGAGCGCTGGAGCAGCCAGGCGAGGGCTACCTGCTGCGGCGAGGCGCCCAGTCGGAGGGCCACGTCGTCGAGCGTGTCGGACTGCAATGGCGTGAACCCGCCGAGCGGGAAGAACGACGCGAACGCGATGTTCTCGGCCGCGCACCTGTCGACCAGGGCGTCGTCCTGCCGGTTGGCGAGGTTGTAGAGGTTCTGTACGGTGACCACCGGCGCGATGGCCTGGGCCTCGGTGAGCTGGTCGAGCGTGACGTTGCTGAGCCCGAGGTGCCGGATCAGGCCCTCCTGCCGCAGCTCCGCCAGGGCGGTGAACTGCGCACCGAGCGGCGCGTCGCCCGTGCCCTCCGCCACGCCTACCCGCAGGTTGACCACGTCGAGCACGTCCAGGCCGAGGTGTTCCAGGTTCTCCCGTACCTGGGCCTTGAGGTCGTCCGGCTCCAGAGCCGGGATCCAGGAGCGGTCGGCGCCGCGGCGCGCGCCGACCTTGGTGACCAGGTGCAAACCCTGGGGGTACGGGTGGAGCGCCTCGCGGATCAGCTCGTTGACCACGACGGGCCCGTAGAAGTCGCCGGTGTCGATGTGCCGGACGCCCAGCTCGACGGCCTCCCGGAGCACGGCGAGCGCCTGCTCGCGGTCGCGGGGCGGGCCGAAGACACCCGGGCCGGCCAACTGCATCGCCCCGTAGCCCATCCGGCTCAGGGTAAGGCCGTCAGCGGGGGTGAGGGCACCGCCGGGAAGGTTCTCGCTCATCTCATCCTCTTGTCAGTCGTCGTTGTGACATCTGGGCCGCTTGGAACCGGCCCTGCGACGACTGTCCGCCGGGAGCGGGCCGGGCGGCAGGGCGAGCTGTTCCTGGTAGTGACACAGCCAGTCACCGGGCCGCCCGGCGATCTACCGTCGGTGGCATGGACGCAACGAACCCGCTCGGCGACTTCCTGCGCGCCCGCCGGGAGCAGACCCGGCCCGAGGACGTCGGGCTCGGCCCGGGCGTTGGCCTGCGCCGGGTGCCGGGGCTGCGGCGCGAAGAGGTGGCGATGCTGGCCGGCATCAGCGCCGATTACTACCTCCGGCTGGAGCAGGGTCGCGAGCGGCACCCTTCGGTGCAGGTCCTCGACGCCCTCGCCGGAGTGCTGCGACTGGATCCGGAGGCGACCGCGTACATGATCGGGTTGAGCCGTGCGCGGTCGCGGCGGGCGGCCCGACCGGCCGCCGAGCGAGTGCCGGCCAGCATCTTGCACCTGCTGCGGCAGCTCTCCATGCCGGCCTTCGTGCAGAATCGCTACCTCGACATCCTGGCCTCGAACCCGATGGCGAGGGCGCTGTCGCCGAATCTCGCCCCGGGCGCCAACCGACTCCTCGCGGTGTTCCTGGACCAGGCCGAGCGGGAGCTGTTCCGCGACTGGCGGCAGGCGATGCAGAGCGTGGTGGGGCAGATGCGTGCCGACTCGGGCGGGGCCACCGACGACCCACGGTTGACAGCGCTGGTGGGGGAGCTGTCACTCAAGAGCGACTGCTTTCGGCAGCTGTGGGCGCGCCACGAGGTCCGTCGACGGGAGGGCATCGTCAGTCGGCTGCACCACCCCGAGGTGGGCGACCTCGACCTGTACTGCGACAAGCTCGCCGTGGCTGGCGCCGACGGGCAGTTGCTGGTGATCTACCACGCCGAGCCCGGTACGGAGTCCGCCCGCTCGTTGGCGCTGCTCGGCTCGATCGCCGCCAGCAGCGCCGACGACGTGCCGGACAGCCTCCGACCCGGCGACCCGGCCCGCCTCTATCCGCTGGAGTGAGCCGGTCACTGTCGCTGCGGGGCCACCTGGGTGGGGATGTGCTCGTAGCGTTTGCGCATGGTCTCGCTGGCGGCCGGGCCGGTGGCGAACACGAAGGCGGCGTCGTTACCCCAGGCGGCGAGGGATGACAGGGTGGCGGACTTGACGACACTTGTTTGTGAGTGCACACTTACAAACATGCGATCCACCGCCGAGGCCCGCCGGGTCACCGTTCTGAACACCGCGGTGTCGGTGTTCGCCCGCGCGGGCTTCCACGCCACACCGGTCACCGCCGTGGCCGCCGCCGCCGGCATCTCCGAGGCGTACGTCTTCCGGCTCTTCTCCGGGAAGCTCGGCTTGTTCGTGGCGGCAGCCGGGGCGTGTTTCGACCGGATCGCCGACGCGATCGAGGCGGGCGCGGAGCGCGCCGCGGGTGACAGCCCCGAGGAGATCCTCGACGCCATGGGCGGCGCCTACGCGGAGCTGATCGCCGATCGCGATCTGCTGCTCTTCCAGGTGCAGGCGCAGGCCGTCACGGACATCCCGGAGGTCGCCGAGGCGGTGCGGGCCGGCTACCGGCGGGTCGCGACCTTCGTGCAGAGTCGGGCACAGGCCAGCGACGCGCAGGTGCAGCAGTTCTTCGCGTACGGCCAGTTGTGCCACCTGATCGTGACCGCCGGCCTGGAGCAGGTCCCGGAGCCCTGGGCTCGCGCCCTGACCGCCGGCATTCGCCACCCCTGACCGACCCGATGCTGGGCCGCTTCGGCGGCCCACTCTTTTAGGCCGATAAGTGTGTGAGTGCACACTTACAAACAAAGGAGAACTCCGATGACCACCGAAACGACGATCACCGAAGTGGTACTGCCCGGCGTGGTGGAGCCCGACGGCCTCCTGCTGCACCGACGCGCGATGCCCGCCCCCGCCCGAGGGCAGGCGCTCGTCCAGGTCGAGGCCACCGGCATCTCGTTCGCCGAGCAGCAGATGCGCCACGCGCTCTACCCCGGCCAGCCGAAGTTCCCGTTCGTGCCCGGCTACGACCTCGTCGGCACCGTCCGGGCGGTCGGTCCCGGCGGCGACGACGCGCTGGTCGGCACCCGGGTGGCGGCGGTCACCAAGACCGGCGCCTGGGCCACACACGCGCTCGTCGACATCGACGCCCTGGCCGCGGTGCCCGTGGGTCTGGACCCCGCCGCGGCCGAGACCGTCGTCGTCAACGGCGTGACCGCCTGGCAGATGCTGCGGGACGCCGACCTGACGACCGGACAGACGATCCTCGTGCACGGCGCGAACGGCGGGGTCGGGAGTGTGCTCGTCCAACTCGGCCGACACCTCGGCCTGCGGGTCATCGGCACCGCCGCCGAACGACACCACGTCGGCCTGCGCGAACTCGGCGTCGAACCGCTCGACTACCGCGACCCGGACATGGCCGCGCGGGTCCGCGAGCTGTCGCCGGGCGGCGTCGACGCCGTCTTCGATCCGGTCGCCGGCCCGGGCGTACGCACCTCGTACGCCCTGCTCGCCCCCGGCGGCAAGCTGGTCGTCTACGGCAACGCCGCCGCCGTGGGCACCGGGCAGTCGGTCGCGTGGGTCTTCGTGAAGCTGCTGACCCGCCTCTACACCTGGAACGCGCTGCCAAACGGCCACCGGGCCGGCTTCTACAACTTCTGGGCCGGTCAGCTCACCAGGCGTGCCGCGTTCCGCCGTCGCCTGCGTACCGACCTCGGCATCGTGCTCGACCTGCTGCGGCAGGGAGTGATAGTGCCGCAGATCGCCGCCCGCTACCCGCTCAGCGAGGTCTCCGCGGCGCTGGTGTTCGCCGAGAACCGCAGCCGGGCCGGCAAGGTAGTGCTGGAGCCCTGACCTCCGGCCCGTCCAGGGCGCTGGTGCGGCGGGACGCCGCGAGGGCGTACGGTGAACATGTCGCCCGGGGGACCCCGGTGGTCGCCAGACGCCGTCGCCACCAGCCCGCCAGGGGCGTTACCGCTCATCTTCTCCATCGCCGCGACGTAACGGTCGTGTCGGCTGATCGCAGACCGCGTCCCGACCGACCGGCGCCGCGTCGCCGGTGTCCGGCGGTCGGTTGCCCGACGCGCGCACTTGGGTACACCCTCCGTGCGAATTGTTCCGAACGCCTTAACTAGGGAGTACCAGATGAGGATCGCCAGGGATCGGATCGTCACCGCACTTCGCGACCGGGGCCAGCAGGCCCGGGCCGACTGGGTCGAGCGCGAGCTGCCGGAGCGCGTGGACCCGGCCAAGCACTCGGGGCTGCTCGCCACCCTGAACCTCAACCCAGCTGATCTCGTCGACGCGTCCTCCCCTTGAGGGTTGCGCTGCTCGGACCGGTCGCCTGGCGTACGCCCCCACACCACTACGGCCCGTGGGAGCAGGTGACCGGCTTGCTCGCCGAGGGGCTGGTCAGCCGCGGGATCGACGTGACGCTCTTCGCGACACTGGACTCCGTCACGTCCGCCCAGCTCGACGGAGTCTGCCCACGGGGGTACGCGGACGACCCGGACCTGGACGGGCGGGTGTGGGAGGCGATGCACGTCTCCCACGCGATGGCCCGCTCGGCGCAGTTCGACCTGGTGCACAGTCACCTGGACTGGCTGCCGTTGGCGTTCGCGGAACACTGCCGCGCGCCGCTGCTGACCACAGTGCACGGTTTCTCCGGCGCGGGGATCCTGCCCGCCTATGGCCGAGCCCGCTCGTCGTACGTGTCGATCTCCGACGCCGACCGGGCGCCGGAGCTGGACTACGTGGCCACGGTCTACCACGGCGTCGATGTCGCCGGACTGCCGTTCACCAACGAAGCCGGTCCTGGGCTGGCCGCCTTCGGCCGGATCCACCCGGACAAGGGCACCCATACCGCTATCGAGATCGCCCGCCGCGCCGGCCGGCCCCTCACCATCTGCGGGATCGTGCAGGACGAGCGGTACTTCGCCGAACAGGTTGCCCCTCACATCGACGGCGACCAGGTCGTCTTCCTCGGGTCGGTGGGTCCGCGGCGGCGTGCCGAGGTACTGGGTGACAGCACCGCACTGCTGCACCCGATCGCCTTCGACGAGCCGTTCGGGCTGTCGGTAGTGGAATCGATGGTCTGTGGCACCCCGGTCGTCGCCTACAAGCGAGGGTCCATGCCCGAGGTCGTCGACGAGGGGATGACGGGTCTCCTCGTCTCCACCGTCGACCAGGCCGTCGAGGCGATCACCCGGGTCGCCGGCCTCGATCGGGTGCAGTGTCGGGCGCAGGCGTTGAAGCGCTTCAGCGCGGACCGGATGGTCACCGACTATCTCGCCGTCTACGACAACCTCGTCCGCAACTGACTGAACTGCACAGCTCTCCGTTCCGCCGGTCACACACGCTGACCGGCGTGCGCCGTCCCCGCGTGAGGCTCACCCGTACTCCTGCGGTGGCCGACAACCGGAAGGCCCGACGTTCATGCTCAGCTACGGATTCCTCAGCACCCACCCACCGACCCGGTGCGGACTGGCCACCTTCAACGCGGCCCTCGCCGCCCAGTTGACCGCCGACGGCACCCGCGGCGGCATCGTCCGGGTCACCGACCACGGCGACGACCAGCGGCCCGTACCCGGGGTGGTGCACACCTGGTCGGCGCGTGACCCGGCCGGCTGGCGGGAGGCGGCGGCCGCTCTGAACGCGTACGACGTGGCGATCGTCCAGCACGAGTACGGCATCTACCCCGGCACCGACGGCGAGGAGGTCCTGCCGTTGCTGCGGCGGCTCAGCGTGCCGAGCATCGTGGTGCTGCACACAGTGCTCAGCCAGCCCTCGGCCCGGCAGAAGTCCCTGTTGGAGCAGATCGTGGCGACTGCCGGGGCGGTCGTCACGATGACCGACACGGCCCGCGACCGGCTGCTCGTCGGGTACGCCGTGCCAGCGGGCAAGGTGACAGTGATCCCGCACGGCGTGGCCGAGCTTGCCGGTGTACCAGTCGACCGGCGTACCCGCCCGCACCTGTTGACCTGGGGGCTGCTCGGGCCGGGCAAGGGCATCGAGTGGTCGTTGCGGGCCCTCGCGCGTTTGCAGGATCTGGAACCGACTCCGACCTACACCGTGGCGGGGCGGACCCACCCGAAGGTGATCGAGCACCACGGTGAGGCGTACCGGGCGGGGCTGCACCAGCTCGGTGCCCAGTTGGGCGTCGCGCACGCCGTCGACTACCAGGACGTCTACCACGACCAGGAGGCGCTGGGCCGGTTGATCCGCTCCGCCGACGTGGTCGTCCTGCCCTACGACTCCCGCGAACAGGTCACCTCAGGGGTGCTCATCGAAGCGGTGGCCGCCGGAGTGCCCGTCGTGGCGACGGCGTTTCCGCACGCCGTCGAGCTGCTGACCGGTGGGCCCGGCCTGGTCGTACCCCACCAGAACCCGGCGGCACTGGCCAAGGCGATCCGGCGGGTCCTGATCGAACCGGGCCTGACCGCCCGGTTGGCCGGACGGGTTCGTCCGCTGGCCGCGCACCTGCGTTGGCCTGCGGTGGCGGCCCGCTACGGCGCTCTCGCCGAAGAGCTCGTCGACGCCCGTAAACCCGCCGTCAGCGCCGTGCCGGCGTGACGGCGACCACCGGACGCCCCCGGACGTCGACGGGTGGGCGCTGGGTGACGGCACCCGCGCCGAGCTTCGCGCACCTGGCTCGGCTCAGCGATGACACCGGTCTGTTCGAGCACGCACGGCACGCCATCGTCCGGCGTGAGCACGGTTACTGCACCGACGACGTGGCCCGTGGCCTGCTGGTCGTTAGCCGCGAGCCGGAGCCGAGCGAGGAACTGCTCCGGCTGGCGGAGGGGTACCTGGCGTTCCTGACCCACGCGCAGGACGCCGGCGGAGCGTTCCACAACCGGCTCGGGCACGACCGGCGCTGGGGCGACGAGCCGGGGCTCGGCGACTGGTGGGGTCGAGCTCTGTGGGGCCTGGGCACTGCCGTCGCCCGCAGCCCCGCCCCATGGGTACGCGAGGAGGCGCTGGTCGCCTTCAGCCGAGGCGCCACCCGCCGGGCCAAGGCCCCGCACACGATGGCCTTCGCCGGTTTGGGCGCGGCCGAGGTGCTTCGCCGTCACCCGGGCCACGTCGCCGCCGCGTCCCTGCTGGCGGACGCGGCCAGCACGATCGGCCCGCCGGCCTCCGACGCGGGCTGGCAGTGGCCACGGCAGGAGCTGACGTACGCCAGTGCCGCCCTCGCCGAAGTGGTCATCGCCGCGAGTCAGCTTCGCGAGGGTGGCCCACCTCTCGACGATGGCCTACGCATGTTGACCTGGCTGCGCGATGTCCAGCTCCGTGACGGGCACTTGTCGGTCGTACCGACCGGGGGTTGGCGGCGCGGCGCCGTACGGCTGCACCACGACCAGCAACCGATCGAGGTCGCCGCCCTCGCCGATGCCTGCGCCACGGCGGCCACCGTCACCGGTGACCCGGAGTGGGACAACGGGGTACGGCAGGCGGTCGGGTGGTTCCTCGGCGACAACGACCTCGGCACGCCGATGTGGGATCCGGCGACCGGCGGTGGCTACGACGGGCTGACCGCGCACGGGCCCAACCTCAACCAGGGCGCCGAGTCCACCCTTGCGCTCATCTCCACGCTGCAGCACGCCAGGCGGTGGTCGTGACATTGAGTCTGGCCGTCCGGCAGGACGTCACTCTCACCCCGGATCCGCGCCGCGTCATCGTCAAGCTCTTCGTACCGGGTGAGGACGCCGCCGTGGTACGGACCCGCGCGCAGGCGCTGATCGACCGGGTCGGGCACCTCGACGACGAGGAGACCGCACGGCTGCTGCGGGAAACCCTCGACCGGTTCGGCGCCCGGCACCGCGACCTGATCGGCACCTTCCACCACCACTACGAGCTGGTCCGGCACCGCGCCGCGCGGGCCCGGGACCTCTCACCGAACAGCCGGCTACTTGTCGGTGCCTACTTCAGCCACGAGTACGCCGTCGAGGCCGCCGCCCTGTGCAACCCGTCGATGGTGGTCCACCCGGACCAGAGCGGTCTCGGCCCGGGGCAGCTGCGCGTCGCCCTCAGCCTGCGCCAGGTCGGGGAGGGCCACGTGTCCTCGATCGGTTTCGCCACCGGAATCGTCGGACCAGGGGAACAGCTCACGATCGCCGACCGGGCCGGACCGTTGGCCGTCGGGCAGCGGATGGGTGTCCGGCATCGTCGGGACCTGCTCGTTGCCGGCCTGGCCGAGGAGGGCTGCGACAACGAGGTAGCGGCCACGGTGCTGGACGCGTTGCCCGAGTGGTACGACGGGGCCGCCTTCGAGCGGGTGCTCGGGAACCTTCCACACGATCTGCTCTCGCGCAGCACCGGGTTGGCGACAGTCGAACAACTGCGTCGTACCAACGCCGGTAGCTACGCCACTGCCTTCCCCGCCGACACGGTCCTGCACCAACGGGTGCTGTGGCCGGCGACCCCGGCGGAGAGCAACGGCATGGAGGACGCCCGGTTCGTCCGCTTCGTCGACGATTCCGGGCCGGTGTACCGGGCCACCTACACCGCCTACGACGGCCGGAACATCGCCACCCGCGCGCTGGCCAGCGACGACCTGCGCCGGTTCGAGATGACCCCGATGCGCGGACCGGGTGCCCGCAACAAGGGGCTCGCGCTGTTCCCGCGTACCGTCGGCGGCCGGCACCTGGCACTGTGCCGCGCCGACGGCGAGACCATCGGCCTGACCGCCCTGGACGGCGAGAGTCGCTGGCAGGCCCCGACCCCGCTGCACGCGCCGGGCGAGAGCTGGGAACTGATCCAGGTCGGCAACTGCGGATCACCGATCGAGACCGACGCCGGCTGGCTCGTGCTCACCCACGGCGTCGGGCCGATGCGCCGGTACGCGATCGGTGCGCTCCTGCTCGACCTGCACACACCGGAGCGGGTGGTCGCCCACCTGCCTGGTGCGCTTCTCGCACCCGACGAGGACGATCGGGACGGGTACGTGCCGAACGTCGTCTACTCCTGCGGTGCGCTCGTGCACGACGGTGCGCTGTGGGTGCCGTACGGGGCGAGTGACGCGCGAGTGGGATTCGCCACCGTGCCGTTGTCCGCGCTCCTCAGCGCGATGGTCGAGGCGGGCGGAGAATGCGCTGGGGCGAGGTAGCCTCACGCTCGCACTACGTGCTCCTGCGATCGGGGAGGACAGGGGGAGGTGGAGCATGGCCGATATCGGCGAGGTGGTGCGTTGGTTGCAGCTCAACGCGCCTCGGGGCGGCCCGGACGAGGTGTCGCAACTGGTTGCCCGTGCGGCGCCCGGTATCGATGCCAGCGAGATCGTGATCTATCTGGCCGACTACACGCAGACCCTTCTCGTGCCGCTGCTCGGCGCGGGACTCGACCGGGACCAGTTGCCGATCGAGACGACGCTCGCCGGCCGAGCCTTCACCACCCTCGACATCCAGCGCGCGCCCGACAACCCGGACCGGCTGTGGGTGCCACTGCTGCTCGGGTGTGAGCGGATGGGCGTACTGGAGATCGTCTCCCCGGCCGCCGCCGACGAGACGATGGACGCCCCGGCCTGGGAGGTGGCGGTCAACGTCGCCCAGATCCTGGTCAACCGCCGGCTCTACGGTGACGTGGTCGAGCGGATGCGGCGGCGGATGCCGATGCAGGTCGCGGCCGAGATCGTGTGGGGCCTGCTCCCGCCGCTGACCTTCGCCACCGACGACCTGGTGGTCACCGCAATCCTCGAACCGTGTTACGACGTCGGCGGAGACATCTTCGACTACGCGTTGAACGACGACGTGCTCAGCGTCGGGCTCTTCGACACCTGCGGGCACGGCATCAAGGCGAGCACCCTGGCCTCGCTGGTGGTCAGCGCGTACCGCAATGCCCGTCGGTGTGGCCTCGACCTGGTCGACACGGCGATCAGCATCGACCGGTGGGTGCGCTCCGAGCACCCGAACTTCTTCGCCACCGGGTTGCTCATCGAGTTGGACCGCCAGACCGGCCAGCTCAGCATGATCAACGCGGGGCATCCCGGTGCGATGTTGCTGCGTGACGGCAAGGCCGTCCGGGAGCTGCCCGGGCCGACCATGTTGCCGCTCGGGCTGGGCCACATGTCACCTCGTCGACCGCAGGTGCACGTGGAGAATCTGCACCCGGGCGACCGCATCCTCGCCTACACCGACGGCATCACCGACGCCCGTAGCGCGGAGGGGGAGCAGTTCGGGCTGGACCGGCTCGTCGACTTCGTCAACCGCGCCCTGAACGACGGGTTGCCCAGCCCGGAGACGATGCGTCGCCTGGTCCGCGCGGTCGTCGGCTACCAGGACGACCAGCTCGAGGACGACGCTACTGCCCTCTTCGTGGAGTGGCAGCCACCGCACCTGCCGCTCGCGCACCTCCGCGACCTCGCCGCGCTCCGACACTGAGTGCGTGCAGTGGGATTTTGCACTCCCAGTGCACTTGTCTCCGGTTGCGAGGCTGTCTAGCGTCACCTCATGGCTGACTCATGGACCTTCGCCGTGGCGCGTGACGACCTCGGGCAGACCACGCTCGTCGATGGCTCCACCCCCGCCCTGGCCGACGGCGAGGCCCTGCTGCGCGTGGACCGCGTCGGCCTCACCGCCAACAACGTGACCTACGCGGTGCTCGGCGACTCGATGCGGTACTGGCAGTTCTTTCCGCCGGCGGCCCAGGGCCTCGGGCCGCAGTGGGGCCTACCGCCGCTCTGGGGCTTCGCCGAGGTGGTCGGTTCGGCGGTGGCCGGTGTCGAGGTGGGGCAACGGGTCTACGGCTACCTCCCGCCCGCCGGTCACCTCCTGGTGCGGCCGGACCGGGTGGACGCGTCCGGGTTCCGCGAGGCGAGCCCGCACCGGGCCGAGCTGCCGTCGCCGTACAACGCCTACCGGTCGACCACCGGCGACCCGGCGTACCAGCGCGACCAGGAGGATCTGCTGATCCTGTTCCGTCCGCTGTTCTTCACCTCGTTCATGCTGGCCGATCAGGTCGTCGACAACGACTTCTACGGTGCCGAGACGCTGCTGGTGTCATCGGCGTCGAGCAAGACCGCGTACGCCGCCGCGTTCGAGCTGTACCGGCGCGGGCCGCGCCTGGTCGGTCTCACCTCACCGGGCAACGTGGAGTTCACCCGGTCGCTCGGCTGCTACGACGAGGTCGTGTCGTACGACGACATCGACGCCCTCGACGTGGTCCCGACCGTCTACCTCGACCTGTCCGGGGCGCCCTCGACCCGTGCCGCAGTGCGTCGACGCCTCGGCGATCGGCTCGTCCGAGACATAGCGGTCGGGCTCACCAACCAGACGCCGAACGCCGACGCCGCCGAGGAGGTGTTCTTCGCGCCGGTGCAGATGCGCAAGCGCGGCCACGACTGGGGCCGAGACGGCCTCGACGAGCGATTCACCGAGGCCTGGCAACGCTTCGCCGCAGTGGTGAGCGGGTGGCTGGACGTTCGGGTGGGTGCCGGGCCGGAGGCGCTGCAACACGCGTGGCTGGATGTTCTCGCCGGTCGTACGCCGCCACGGGTGGGCCACGTCATCCAACTCTGATCGGGCTCAGGCTGCGATGTCCGGGTTGAGCTGGTGACGCAGCGCGGCCAGCGAGCGGGTGATCAGCCGGGACACGTGCATCTGTGAGACGCCGATCCGGTCGGCGATCTGCGCCTGGGTCAGGTTGCCGTGGAAGCGCAGGCTCAGGATCTCGCGCTCGCGTGCAGGCAGCGTGGCGAGGGCCGGGCCGAGGGCGACGCGGATCTCCACGAGGTCGAACGCGACGTCGTCACCGCCGAGGGTGTCCCCGAGCTCGCGGCTGCCGTCAGCCCCGGTCGGGGTGGACAGCGACGTGGCCCGGTAGGCGCGCGCACCCTCCAGCCCCTCCAGGACGGTCTCCTCGGTCACGTCGAGGTGGGTCGCGATGTCGGCGACGGTCGGCGAGCGGCCGAGGGTCTGGGTCAGGGCGCTGTTCGCCGCGCTGATCGACAGGCGCAGTTCCTGGAGGCGGCGGGGTACGCGCACCGCCCAGGTGCGGTCCCGGAAGTACCGCTTGATCTCGCCGATGATGGTGGGAATGGCGTACCCGCTGAAGTCGACACCTCGGTCGTGGTCGAAGTTGTCAACGGCCTTGATGAGCCCGACGAAGGCGGTCTGGGCCAGGTCGTCGTCGGGTGCGCCGCGCCCGCCGTAGCGGCGCGCCAGGTGCCGGGCCAGCGGCAGCCACGCCTCGATGGCGCGGTCCCGCACTGCCGGGCGGCGGGGATCGTCCGCCGGGGTCGCCGCCAGGGCGGCGAGGAGGTCGTCCGGGCTTCGCTCGCTGCTCCGCTGATCGGCGGTGGTGGTGTTGTCGACAATGGTGGCCATGTGGGTGGTCCTTCCCGCAGGCCCGTCGATCGAGTCGACCGGAAGAGTCTCCGAACCGGCTACCGCCGGGGCGCACGTACGGGCGAAGGTGCGCTGTCGCAAGGCCACGAGCACGGGCCTCGCCACCGCGTCATGTCGTTCACTTGATGACCCGGACACTACCCGAAAGACCGACTATTTTCTAGCCGAAAGTATGAGGCTAGGCGTTTAAAGGGGGAGCAGGCGGGGATCAGCCGCGCTGATCCGAGGCGTCGACAGCGGCCGCGGCCGGCTGGGCCGGCTTCACAGCGAACGGGTGGCGCAGTCGCCGCATGGCCTCCTCACTGCTGTCGAAGGTCACCGCCGGTCCGTCCAGCACGTCACCGTGCGACGTGGCGAGGAACAGGGCGGGTCGACCGTTGTCGTTCGATGTCATGCAGGGATCCTGTCTCTACGAGAGGGGTGCGTCTGGGCCTCGGCAACGTCGGCCGTGCGACCTGGTGACGCTTCGGCGCACACGCTGGCGCCCGAATGCTGGTGTCCTGTGCACGGGCGAGCGCCCGGCGACACCGACACCCCGCACCATACCCGGCGCCGCCACCACATATGCGCCGCCGACGGACCCGTCTCGCTTGTGGCGAACCGGCCGCCCGGGAATTCTGTAATCCCACCCGCTG
The DNA here is from genome assembly GCF_040649965.1 of Micromonospora sp. NPDC048843. Lineage (NCBI taxonomy): Bacteria > Bacillati > Actinomycetota > Actinomycetes > Micromonosporales > Micromonosporaceae > Micromonospora > Micromonospora sp. NPDC048843. The sequence continues at coordinate 2,933 of NZ_JBEZGJ010000005.1, read as the reverse complement.
CCGCGAGTCTCCGATCTTGAGGGCGGTCAGCACACCCAGCGTGGGCGCCGCGCGGAGATGAGCACCCAAGGAGTGAGACCCATGTCGTCAGCCGGTCGAGCACTGCCCGATGTCGGGTTGGTCGTCGCGGCCCGGCAGGGCGACCAGCGCGCTCTCGACGACGTCGTGGCGGCCTCGCTCCCGCTGGTCTACAACATCGTCGGGCGTGCGCTGCGCGGGCACGCCGACGTCGACGACGTGGTCCAGGAGACGTTGGTACGGGTGATCCGGTACCTGCCCGCGCTCAACGACCCGGCGGCATACCGGTCCTGGCTGGTGGCGATCACCATCCGCCAGGTGCGTGACTGGGAGACGCGTCGGCGCGTCGCGCTCAACCGCGATGCCGGGCTGGACGCGATCCACAACGTGCCCGACCCGGCCTCCGACTTCGCGGGGATGACCATCCTCCGGCTCGGCCTCACCGACCAACGACGGGAGGTCGCCGAGGCGACCCGCTGGCTCGACCCGGACGACCAGGAACTGCTCTCGCTGTGGTGGCTGGAGGAGACCGGCGAGATCACCCGCAACGAGGTCGCCGACGCGCTCGGGTTGTCACCCGGGCACGTCGCGGTGCGGATCCACCGGATGAAGGATCAGATCCAGAGCGCCCGTGGCGTCGTACGCGCGCTCCGCGCCCGCCCTGGCTGCCCGGACCTGGGCGCCGTGACCGCCGAGTGGGACGGCACGCCCAGCTCGCTGTGGCGCAAGCGACTGGCTCGCCACGTCCGCGACTGCGCGTACTGCGGGCGGCTGGGTACCACCCTCCTGCCGATCGATCGGCTGCTCGCCGGTATGCCGTTGCTGCCGCTGCCGGCGGGTCTCGGCGCGCACCTGCCGAGCGCTGCCGCCCCGGCAGCCGCCGCGCAGGCCCTCGCGCCGCCCGGCCCGACGGCCGGACCCGCCGCCGGGCCGACCCCACAGGGCGCGGTGCCCACCGATGCGGGCGGCGGCCCGAGCGTCGTCGACCTCGCGGTGAACCGGCCCCGTGGCCTCGTGCCGTCCCTCGCCGCCGGTGTGGCCGCCGCCGTCCTGGCCATCACCATGGCGGTGGTGATCCTGCCGGACGATCCATCCGCGCCCTCGTGGGCGGCGCCGCCGTCTGCCGCGCCCACCGCCGTCGCCACCCCGAGCGTCGCGCCCTCGCCGAGCGCACGCCCCTCGTCGAAAGCTCCGGTCGCGCCGGCGGTCAGCTCCGCCCGCAAGGGCGTCGGGGTGTGGAACTTCACCGGGGCGAGTCAGGCGTTGGCGAACTCCAAGGCCGGCTGGTACTACACCTGGGGCACCCAGCACCCGGGGATCAGCACGCCGCGCGGTGCGACGTTCGTGCCGATGATCCGCAGCGCGGAGAACGTCACCGCCGCGGAGCTGGCTCGGGCCAAGGCCGCCGGGCCGTACCTGCTCACCTTCAACGAGCCGGACATGCCCGAGCAGGCGAACATGACAGTCGAGCAGGCGTTGGACCTGTGGCCGCAACTGATGGCGACGGGCAGCAAACTGGGCAGCCCGGCGGTCGCCTGGGGTGGGCCGGACCCGCAGGGTTGGCTGGACAGGTTCATGACCGGCGCCCAGGCCCGCGGCCACCGGGTGGACTTCATCACGCTGCACTGGTTCGGCGCCGACTTCACGACCGCTACCGCGGTGGCCCAACTCCGGCAGTACCTCCAGGCCGTCTACCAGCGGTACCGGAAGCCGATCTGGCTGACCGAGTTCGCGCTGATCCGCTTCGCCGGTGGCGGTCCGCAGTTTCCCAGTCAGCAGCAGCAGGCAGCCTTCCTCACGGCGGCCACCGCAATGCTCGGCCAACTCCCCTACCTCCAGCGCTACGCCTGGTTCGGGCTACCCGCCACGGACAAGGACCGGTCCGGGTTGTTCAGCGACGGGACCGAGGCGACAGTGGTCGGCCGCGCGTTCCAAGCCGCCCGTTGAGCACCGGCGAACGGATGGACGAGCAGATCATGGTGGAGCGCCGAGGGCTTCGCGTACGGGCCGGGCGGCTGGTCGGCGTCGTCGCGACAGTGGTCGCCACGGCGGTGGCCGTCGGGCTCACCCAGGGCTGGGGCCGCACCGACCAGGCACCAGCAGCGTCGTCGGTGGCAGCGTCGTCGGCCGCTGCGGCGCCGACCGCCTCGGTGGTGCTCAACGGCACCGACGACGCCTTCATCCAACTGCTGATCCCGATGAACGAGGGCGCGCTCGCGCTGATCGACCAGCTCGACACCCGTCCGGCGGATCCGTCGCTGCGGACCCTCCTCGGCGAGGTCCGGAAGGCCCATCAGGCGGAGTTGCGGGACCTGCGTGGGCTCCTGGCCGCTGGCAACGTGCCGGAGCTGAACATCCACGAGGGGCATCAGATGCCTGGCATGGTCACCCAGGCCAGCCTCGCCGAGCTCCGTGCCGCGTCCGACGCGGAGGTGTCGTCCCGGGCGGCCGACCTGATCCGGGCGCACCTCGCGCAGACGGTGGTGCTGTGCCGGGGCGAGCAGACCGCCGGGGGAAGCCCGGAGCTGAAGGCGCTCGCCGGCCGGATCCAGCAGGCGCGGGCCGCCGAGCTGAACACGCTGGACAACCGGCCCGGCGCGCCTCCCGCGGCTCCAGGCGGCTGAGCGTGCGGCCCAGAGGACCGGTCGATGCGGACGTCTGATCTGCACGCCGACGTCCATCCCCCGTCCCGGGCGTCCCGTCCCGCCCATCGTGCCGTCACGTCGGCCGCCGTCCGCCCGGTGCGACGCGCGACGCACCGGACCCGCAGCGCGTCACCGCCCGAGGCGGTCGCCCCGGTGCCGGCGGCCGGCTGGCGCGGCGATGAGCGTCGCCTGGGCCGCGTCGGACACGGCCGCCGAACAGAGCAGACCGAGGGCGAGCGCCGCCGCCGAGGAGAGCAGCAGGGTCGCGTA